>NZ_JAFEUF010000011.1:39002-40290 GCF_016901035.1 Streptomyces durocortorensis | reverse complement strand
GGTGCGCGGGCTCCGTGGGGTTGGGGCGGCGGTGCCGCCGGGCCGCCCGAGCGCGCCGCCGCCCGCCGCCCCCCCCCCCCCCCCCGGGGGGCCCCCCCCCCCCCCCTGTCGTGGCCGGCCTCCGGGAATGCGCGACGCCTTGCAGGATGTTCACCATTCAACTAAATTGATCGCAGAACACTCGCCCGGAGGTGGCTTCCATGCCCGCAGTGACTGTCGACAACCCGCTGACCCTGCCCAAGGTGGCCGCTTCGGGTGACGCCGCGGCCCGTCCCGTGCTCGCCGTCACGACCGCGCCCAGCGGCTTCGAGGGCGAGGGCTTCCCCGTCCGCCGCGCCTTCGCGGGGATCAACTACCGGCACCTCGACCCGTTCATCATGATGGACCAGATGGGTGAGGTGGAGTACGCCGCCGGGGAGCCGAAGGGCACCCCCTGGCACCCGCACCGCGGCTTCGAGACGGTGACGTACCTGATCGACGGGACCTTCATCCACCAGGACTCCAACGGTGGCGGCGGCACCATCGAGAACGGCGACACCCAGTGGATGACCGCCGGCTCGGGCCTGCTGCACATCGAGGCCCCGCCGGAGTCGCTCGTCCTGTCCGGCGGCCTCTTCCACGGCCTCCAGCTCTGGGTGAACCTGCCCAAGGCCGACAAGATGATGGACCCGCGCTACCAGGACATCCGCGGCGGCGAGGTCCAGCTCCTCGCCTCCCCGGACGGCGGCGCGCTGCTCCGGGTCATCGCCGGTGAGCTCGACGGCCACCAGGGCCCCGGCATCACCCACACCCCGATCACGATGATCCACGCCACCGTCCGGCCCGGCGCCGAGGTGACCCTGCCGTGGCGCGAGGACTTCAACGGCCTCGCGTACGTCCTGGCCGGACGCGGCACGGTCGGCCAGGAGCGCCGTCCGGTCACGATGGGCCAGACCGCGGTGTTCGGGTCCGGCGGTTCGCTGACCGTCCGCGCGGACGAGCGGCAGGACGGCAACACCCCGGACCTGGAGGTCGTCCTCCTCGGCGGCCGCCCGATCCGGGAGCCGATGGCGCACTACGGACCGTTCGTGATGAACAGTCAGGCCGAACTGAAGCAGGCCTTCGAGGACTTCCAGGCCGGCCGCCTGGGCACGGTCCCCGCGGTCCACGGCATGTGACGAGCCGTCACCCGTACGGTGTGGGGGGGCGCGCCCCCCCCCCCCCCCCCCCGGGGGGGGGGTCGCGTTCCGCCCCCAGAACCCCCAAACCAGCGCCCCCCCGCGACCCCGCCGCGCCCGCGTGGGGGCAA
>NZ_JAFEUF010000011.1:32484-38992 GCF_016901035.1 Streptomyces durocortorensis | reverse complement strand
TTTCCCGTGGCTTTGGGCCCCCGCGGGGGGGGGGGGCCGCCGGCGGCCCGGCGCCGTGTGTCTTTGGGCTCCCCCGTACGGGGGGGGGGGGGCGGGGGCCCCCCCCCCCCCCCCACACCGTGATCGGCTGGGAGGGTGCCCGCATCCAAGCCCCTCCTGCCTGAGAGCGCCCGCCGCGCGGCCGCCTGGTGCGGTGTCGTCCTGCTCGTCGTGGGTGTCGCCGCCGTCGCGATCTGGCTGGTCGTCGTCCTCAAGACCGCGGTCACCCCGGTGCTGCTGGCCCTGCTCGGCACCGCCCTGCTCGGCCCCGTCCACCGCTGGCTCATCGCGCGTCGTCTGAACCGTTCCCTGGCCGCCGGACTGACCTGCGCCGCCCTCGTCGCGGTGGTCGGCGGCGCCGGGTACATCGTCGTCACCGCCCTCGTCGACTCCGGCGACCAGATCGTCGCCTCCCTGAAGGACGCCGGCCAGTGGGTCGTCGACCACCTCGACATCGCCGGGGCCACGGACGTGGACGACCTGGCCGACAACGCGAAGGGCCTGGTCGAGAAGTTCGGGGCGAGCGCGGCGGGTGGTCTGCTCAGCGGTATCAGCCTGATCGGTTCGCTGGTGGCGACCAGTGTGCTGGCCCTGCTGCTGACGTTCTTCTTCCTGCGCGACTCGGACCGGGCGGTCAACCTGGCCCACACGGTGGCCCCGCGCGGCACGGGGGACCTGGTGGAGGCCATGGGGCGGCGCGCGTTCGAGGCCGTCGAGGGTTTCATGCGCGGCACCACGTTCATCGCCCTGATCGACGCCGTGTGCATCACGGTGGGCCTGCTGATCCTGGACGTTCCCGGGGCGGTGGGGCTCGGCGCGCTGGTCTTCGTCGGCGCGTACATCCCCTACCTGGGGGCGTTCCTCTCCGGCGCGGTGGCGGTGCTGGTCGCGCTGGCCGACCGGGGGTTCGTGATCGCCCTGTGGGCGCTGGGGGTGGTGCTCGCGGTCCAGGTGCTGGAGGGCCATGTGCTCCAGCCGATGATCCAGAGCCGTACGGTCCAGATGCATCCCGCCATGATCATGATCGCCCTGACGGCAGGCGCGAGCGTGGCGGGCCTGCTGGGCATGCTCCTGGCCGTACCCCTGTGCGCGGCAGCATTCGGAGTCCTGGGCGAGCTACGCAGGGGACACGGGAAACCTTCTGGACCGTCAGCGTGAGAGCCCAGCCCGTCCGGCGCTTGAGGACGGAACCCTCGCGGCGGCGGCCCCGCACTCGCGAACGGAGCCGAGCCCCAGTCCCTCTCCAGACACCGGGTCCAAAGGGCCCCACGCTCAGGACGCCGCAGCCGCCACCAATTCCCCCGGCTCATCCGACTCGTACAGCTCGAACCAGATCGACTTCCCCTCCCCCCGCGGATCCACCCCCCACGCATCCGCCAGCATCTCCATCAGCACCAGACCCCGCCCGCTGGACGCCATCTCCCCCGGCCGCCGCTTGTGCGGCAGCTCGTCGCTCGCGTCGGCCACCTCGACCCGAAGCCGCCGCTCCCCCCGCTCCCCGGAGACCTCCGCCACCATCAGAGCGTCCCCGTCCGTGTGGACGAGCACGTTGGTGGCCATCTCGGAGACCATCAGGACCGCCGAGTCGACCTGCTCCGGGTCGCTCCAGTCGTGCAGCAGCTCACGTACGAGCTGTCGCCCCACCGAGATCCGCTCGGGCTCCGCCTGCGCGATGGTCAGGACGCTGCGGCGCGGCGCGGTCACCGGGGCCGGGGCGCTCTCGCGGCGCAGCACCAGGACCGCGATGTCGTCCTCCCGCCGGTCCGCGAGCGGCCCCGTCGTGTAGTGCGAGGTCGGCCCGTGCACGGCCTGGACCAGGGCGTCGGCGAGCTGTTCCAGATCCTCGACCGGCTGCTCCATGACCGGGCGCAGCCGGGTCCAGCCGGTGGCCATGTCGTGTCCGCCGGTCTCGATGAGGCCGTCCGTGCACAGCATGATCGTCTCGCCGGGTTCCAGGACGACCCGGGTGGTGGGGTAGTCGGAGTCCGTCTCGATCCCGAGCGGCAGCCCTCCGGCCGTCTGCCGGATCACCGCGGTCCCGTCGGCACTGATCACCACCGGGTCGGGGTGGCCCGCACGGGCGATGTCCAGGGTTCCGGCCTCCGGATCCACCTCCGCGTACAGGCAGGTGGCGAAGCGCGGCGCCGAGGGTTCCGCGTCGCCCTCGACGCTCTCGTACGCGTCGGTGAGCCCGGACAGGAAGCGTGAGGCCCGGGAGAGCACGGCGTCCGGGCGGTGCCCCTCGGAGGCGTAGGCGCGCAGGGCGATGCGGAGCTGGCCCATCAGCCCGGCGGCCCGCACATCATGGCCCTGGACGTCGCCGATGATCAGGGCGATGCGGCCGTTGGGCAGCGGGATCATGTCGTACCAGTCGCCGCCCACCTGGAGCCCGCCGCCGGTCGGCACGTACCGCGCGGCCACCGTCATACCGGGGATCTCCGGGCCCAGCGTCGGCATCATCGAGCGCTGGAGCCCGAGGGACAGCTCGCGCTCCGTCTCGGCCACCCCGGCGCGGGCCAGCGCCTGGGCGAGCATCCGGGCGACCGTCGAGAGCACCGCCCGCTCGTCCGGCGAGAAGCCCACCGGATGCCGGAACCCGGCCATCCAGGCGCCCATGGTGCGGCCGGAGGAGACCAGCGGCAGGAAGGCCCAGGACTTCCGTCCGAAGCGTCGGGCGAGCGGCCAGGTGGCCGGATAACGGCGGCGGTACTCGTCGGGGGAGGGGAGATAGATCGCGCGCCCGGTGCGGACGACCTCGGCGGCCGGGTAGTCGGTCTCCAGGGGCATGTCGGTGAAGGGCTCCTCGTCCCCCACGTTGTGCCCGTGGTGCCCGATGATCGTCAGCCGCTCCCCGGCCGAGCCGAAGACCGCGAGGCCGTCCGGGGAGAAGCCGGGCATGGACAGCGATCCGGCGACCCGCAGCACCTCCTCGGTGGACCGGGCCTCGGCCAGCGCCCGCCCGGCGTCCAGCAGGAACGCCTCCCGGGACCTGCGCCAGTCCCCGGTGATCGGCGTGTGGGCGGCGTCGGTGGAGCCGGGCTGCGGCTCGGCGACCTCCTGGAGCGTGCCGATGAGGACGTAGGCCCCCTCGTCGTCCCGGTCCGCCGGAAAGACCGGCTTGGAGCGGCTGCGCACGGTACGGAGGACCTGCCCGCGCTCGTCCACGATCCGCAGTCGTGCCTCGGCGAGGGTGCCCTCGGTGACCGCGAGGTTCACCACCCCGTAGATCTCGTTCCAGTCGACCGGGTGGAAACGGGAGCGCACCGCCGACTCCCGGTAGCTGCCGGGCTCGGAAGGCAGGCCGAGCAGCCGGGCCGCCTCCGCGTCGAGCGTGACCGTGCCGGCTGCGTTGTCCCAGCGCCACAGGCCCGTCGCGATCGCGGCCAGGACTTCCTCGGTGCGCATTGCCCCACTTTAGGAAGATGTGCTCTCCGCACGCCACCGAGGGGAGGCCGAGCGCGGGCCCCCGCCGGGGGCGGGCGGCAAAGCGAAATGAAGAGGCCCGGCCCCGGGCGGTAGCCTGGGGACGCTCAATCCATCCCTAACCGCGAAGACTGGATGAACGACGATGCATCGGTACAGGTCCCACACCTGCGGCGAGCTCCGCGCCTCTGACGTCGGCACCGACGTCCGGCTGAGCGGCTGGCTGCACAATCGCCGAGACCTGGGTGGCATCCTCTTCATCGATCTGCGCGACCACTACGGTCTGGTGCAGCTCGTCGCCCGTCCCGGCACCCCCGGCAACGAGGCCCTGGCGAAGCTCACCAAGGAGACCGTCGTCCGGATCGACGGCAAGGTCTCCGCACGCGGCGCGGACAACGTCAACCCGGAGCTGCCGACCGGCGAGATCGAGATCGAGGTCACCGAGGTCGAGGTGCTCGGCGAGGCCGGCCCGCTGCCCTTCACGATCAACACCGAGGACGGTGTCAACGAGGAGCGGCGTCTGGAGTACCGCTTCCTCGACCTGCGTCGCGAGCGCATGCACCGCAACATCATGCTGCGCTCGGCCGTGATCGCCTCCATCCGCTCCAAGATGGTGGCCCTCGGCTTCAACGAGATGGCGACTCCGATCCTCACCGCGACCTCCCCCGAGGGCGCCCGTGACTTCGTCGTCCCGTCCCGGCTGAACCCCGGCAAGTTCTACGCGCTGCCGCAGGCCCCGCAGCAGTTCAAGCAGCTGCTGATGATCTCGGGCTTCGACCGCTACTTCCAGATCGCGCCCTGCTTCCGCGACGAGGACGCCCGCGCCGACCGCTCGCCGGGCGAGTTCTACCAGCTCGACGTCGAGATGTCCTTCGTCGAGCAGGAGGACGTCTTCCAGCCGATCGAGAAGCTGATGACCGAGCTCTTCACCGAGTTCGGCAACGGCCGCGAGGTCACCTCGCCGTTCCCGCGCATCCCGTTCCGCGAGTCGATGCTGAAGTACGGCAACGACAAGCCGGACCTGCGCGCCAAGCTGGAACTCGTCGACATCTCCGACGTCTTCGCCGACTCCGGCTTCAAGGCGTTCGCCGGCAAGCACGTCCGCGCGCTGCCGGTCCCGGACACCGCGGGCCAGTCCCGGAAGTTCTTCGACGGCCTCGGTGAGTACGCCGTCGAGCACGGCGCCAAGGGCCTGGCCTGGGTGCGCGTGGGCGAGGACGGCACGCTGGCCGGACCGATCGCCAAGTTCCTCACCGAGACCGACGTCAAGACGCTCACCGAGCGCCTCTCGCTGGTCCCGGGCCACGCGGTCTTCTTCGGTGCGGGCGAGTTCGACGAGGTCTCCAAGATCATGTCGGCGGTCCGGGTCGAGGCCGCCAAGCGCGCCGGCCACTTCGAGGAAGGCGTGTTCCGGTTCTGCTGGATCGTCGACTTCCCGATGTACGAGAAGGACGAGGAGACCGGCAGGATCGACTTCTCGCACAACCCCTTCTCGATGCCTCAGGGCGGCCTCGCCGACCTGGAGCAGAAGGACCCGCTGGACATCCTCGCCTGGCAGTACGACATCGTCTGCAACGGCATCGAGCTGTCCTCGGGAGCGATCCGTAACCACGAGCCCGAGCTGATGCTCAAGGCCTTCGAGATCGCCGGTTACGACCGCGAGACCGTGGAGCACGAGTTCGCGGGCATGCTCCGCGCGTTCCGCCTCGGCGCCCCGCCGCACGGTGGCATCGCCCCGGGCGTCGACCGCATCGTGATGCTGCTCGCCGACGAGCCCAACATCCGCGAGACGATCGCCTTCCCGCTCAACGGCAACGCCCAGGACCTGATGATGGGCGCCCCGACCGAGCTGGACGAGACCCGCCTGCGCGAGCTGAACATCCAGCTGCGCAAGCCGGTCGCCGCGAAGGGCGCGGGCGCGTCGGAGAAGCCCGCCGCCACGTAGTCGCTACGGCGCCGCTCTGCAGATGTTTCACGTGAAACAGCCCCCGATCACCCGATCGGGGGCTGTTTCGTTGCGCGCGGCCGGGAGCCGATGACCGCAGGGCGACGCGGTACAGCCGGATGGCCCCGGTTCGGGTTCGGCGGGGCCGGGCCCGGCAAAGACTGGCACCGAGACACCCCTCTCGCCGCACCGCTCCTCGTCCTGGCCCTGCTGCTCACCGGCTGCTCCTCCGACGTCGCTCCGGAGAAAGCCCCGGTCGGCGTCCCGGGACAGGGCGCCGCGGGCCCGCAGTCCGACGCCGCGTCCACGCTCCGGACCTCCCCCAGCCCGACGCCCGTCCCGAGTCCCGCCGAGATCCCGGATCTGGGACCGGAGACCCTGGCTCAGATCCCCGCCGAGGCCCGGCAGGCGTTCGTCGTGACCGGCGAGGAGGCCGACTCCTACCGCTCCAGCGCGGTCCTGTACAGCCGCGCGGATCCGGCACAGGGCTGGGAGCCGGTCGCGGGGCCCTGGCCGGCGCACAACGGCATGGAGGGCTGGACGGACTTCCACGTGGCGGGCGACCGGAGATCGCCCACGGGCGTCTACACCCTCACCGACGCGGGCGGCCGGCTCCCCGACCCCGGTGCGCTGCTGCCGTACGACGAGCACCCTCGGTTCGCGGTGGACGGCGAGGGCTTCTTCGGCGAGCCGCTGGAGGGCTCCTTCGACTACGTCGTCGCGATCAACTACAACCGCACTCCGGGCGTCAGCCCCCTGAACCGCACCCGCCCGCTCGGCCTCGAACGCGGCGGCGGCATCTGGATCCACGTCGACCACGAAGGCCCGACCCAGGGCTGCGTCTCCGTCCCGGAGGAGCAGATGGAGGAGCTGCTGCGGCTGCTGGACCCGGCGATGAACCCGGTGATCGTGATGGGGGACGGGGAGACGCTGGGGCGGTGACCGGGGTACGGCCGGGTACTGGACGCGCTGACCCGACGCGATACGTGAGGAGCCCCGGGGGCCCGACGAGGGGGGACCGGGGCGCGGGGGACGAAGGCGAAGCCCCCTGAAGACCGGGTTAGAGAAACCCCCGCGGGGCCACGCCCCGCCCCCGAAAGG
>NZ_JAFEUF010000011.1:0-32474 GCF_016901035.1 Streptomyces durocortorensis | reverse complement strand
GGGGGGGGGGCGGGCGCGCCCGGCTGTCCGCCCCCGCCCCCCCCCCCCCGCCACCCGCTGCCCCCGGCGCTCCCCCGCGCGGGGCGGGCCCGCCACCCACGTACGTACGGACGAACGCGTTACGCCGGCTTCTCCTCCAGGCGCGGGAACAGCACCGCGCCCTTCGTCACCGTCGCGCCCGCGGGCAGCACACCCCACGTGCCCGCGTCCTGGACCCTCTGGGCGGCCAGTGCGCCCAGGGACTCCTCAGCGCCCAGGGACTCCCAGAGGCTCTGCGAGGTCTCCGGCATCACGGAGTTGAGCAGGACCGCGACCCCGCGCAGCGACTCGGCGGCCGTGTAGAGGATGGTCGCCAGGCGGGCCTGGCCCTCCGGGGTGGTGTCCTTGGCCACCTTCCACGGCTCCTGCTCCGTGATGTAGCCGTTGACCTGCTTCACGAAGTCGAAGATCGCCAGGATGCCGCCCTGGAAGTCCAGCTCCTCGCCGATCTTCCGGTCGGCCGTCGCCACGGCCTTCGCCAGGCCGTCCCGCACGGCCTGCTCGGCGTCACCGGCGGCCGTGTCCTGAGGCAGCGCCCCGCCGAAGTACTTGCCGACCATCGCCGCCACACGCGAGGCGAGGTTGCCGTAGTCGTTGGCCAGCTCCGAGGTGTAGCGGGCGGAGAAGTCCTCCCAGGAGAACGACCCGTCGCTGCCGTAGGAGATGGCCCGCAGGAAGTACCAGCGGTACGCGTCCACGCCGAAGTGCGAGGTCAGGTCCTGCGGCTTGATGCCGGTCAGGTTCGACTTGGACATCTTCTCGCCGCCGACCATCAGCCAGCCGTTGGCGACGACCTTGCCCGGCAGCGGCAGACCCTGCGCCATCAGCATCGCGGGCCAGATCACCGAGTGGAAGCGGAGGATGTCCTTGCCGATCAGGTGCACGTTCGCCGGGAACGTACCGTCGAACTTCTCCTGGTTGGCGCCGTATCCGACCGCCGTCGCGTAGTTGAGCAGCGCGTCGACCCACACGTAGATGACGTGCTTGTCGTCCCACGGCACCGGGACGCCCCAGTCGAACGTCGAGCGCGAGATCGACAGGTCCTGCAGACCCTGCTCGACGAAGTTCACGACCTCGTTGCGCGCCGACTCGGGCTGGATGAAGTCCGGGTTCGCCGCGTAGAACTCCAGCAGCTTCGGGCCGTACTCGCTGAGCTTGAAGAAGTAGTTCTCCTCCTTGAGGAGCTCCACCGGCTTCTTGTGGATCGGGCAGAGCTTCTGCCCGGCGAACTCGCCCTCGCCGTCGATCAGATCGCCGGGGAGCTTGTACTCCTCGCAGCCCACGCAGTACGGGCCCTCGTACCCGCCCTTGTAGATCTCGCCCTTGTCGTACAGGTCCTGCACGAACTCCTGCACCCGGTCGGTGTGCCGCTTCTCCGTCGTCCGGATGAAGTCGTCGTTCGCGATGTTGAGGTGCTCCCAGAGGGGCTTCCACGCCTCCTCGACGAGCTTGTCCGCCCAGGCCTGCGGAGTCACGTCGTTCGCCTCGGCCGTGCGCATGATCTTCTGACCGTGCTCGTCCGTGCCGGTGAGGTACCACACCTTCTCGCCGCGCTGGCGGTGCCAGCGCGTGAGCACGTCGCCTGCGACGGTCGTGTAGGCGTGGCCCAGGTGAGGAGCGTCGTTGACGTAGTAGATGGGGGTCGAGACGTAGTACGCCGTCGCCCCCTGCTTCTCGGATCCAGTGGCCGCCATGGTCGAAATCCTAACGGCCCGATCAAGATCCACTCACATCGATAAACGGCGGCCCGGGTGCGGACGGAGGATCGCCCTCCGGTGGAGAGCTTTGCGAAACATCCCCTCACGTAATGGTTCCCGTAGGAAAGTCGCATCCTGGGAGGGAGCGGACAAGCGTGCACGAGGCAGGGGACATCACCATGCGGGTACTGGTCGCCGAGGACGAGGAGATCCTCGCGGAGCTGGTCGCCACCGGACTGCGCCGGGCCGGATTCGCCGTCGACACCGTGTACAGCGGGGACGCGGCCCTCGCCTATCTCGGCCTCCACGACTACGACGTCGTCGTCCTCGACCGCGACCTCCCCCGGGTCCACGGCGACGACGTGGCCCGACGGCTCGTCGCCTCCGGCTCCCGCACCCGGATCCTGATGCTCACCGCCTCCGGAGCCATGGAGGACCGGGTCGCCGGGCTCGACCTGGGGGCCGACGACTACGTGGCCAAGCCGTTCGAGTTCCCCGAGCTGGTCTCCCGGGTACGCGCCCTGCGCCGGCGCAGCGCCCGCCCCGTACCGCCCCAGCTGGAGCGCCACGGCATCCGGCTCGACACCGTAAGGCGCTCGGCGCTCCGCGACGGCCGGGACCTGGACCTCTCCCCGAAGGAGTTCACCGTGCTGCAACTGCTCCTGGAGGCCGACGGCGGCACGGTCAGCGCGGAGGAGCTGCTGGAACGGGCCTGGGACGCCAACGCCGACCCGTTCACCGGTGCCGTGCGCGTCTGTATGAGCAAGCTGCGCGCCAAGCTCGGCGAGCCCGCGCTGATCCGCACTGTCCAGGGCGTCGGGTACGCCCTGTGAGGCGGCCGTCCCCGCTGCGGCGGCTGGCGGCTGCCTCGAAGCTGCCGCACTCGACGATCCGCACCCGCATTGCCCTCGTGTACGGGGGTGTCTTCCTGGTGCTCGGCACCGCTCTGCTGGCCACCGTCAACCTGGCCTCCCGCGCCGGTACGGAGACCGAGGCGCGGGCCATCGCCTCCACGGCGGTGGTCGTCGTGCCGCCCGGGTACACCGTGAAGGGCCCCTTCATCGCCCGCAGCTCCACCGGTTCGCCCACCGCCTACGAACTCACCGACCATGTCAGCGACGCGGCGGGCAAGCAGCTCCTGAACTGGTCGTTCGCCGCGCTGCTCGTGATGACGGCGGGCGCGGTCGGGGTGGGCTGGTGGATAGCGGGCCGGGTGCTGCGGCCGGTCCACGCGATGACCGCGAAGGCCCGCCGGCTCTCCGAGAAGACCCTGCACGAGCGGATCGCGTCCAGTGGCCCGGACGACGAGCTGAAGGAGCTGGGCGAGACGCTGGACGCGCTGCTGGGCCGCCTGGAGAAGGCGTTCGACAGCCAGCGGAGATTCATCGCGAACGCCTCGCACGAGCTGCGGACCCCGCTGGCCACCCAGCGCGCCGCGATCCAGATCGGCCTCGACGACCCGTCCCCCGAGGACCTCGTCCGCACCCGGCAGACCCTGCTGGACACGAACCGGCGCAGCGAGCGGCTCATCGAGGGGCTGCTCGTGCTGGCCCGCAGCGAACGGGGCCTGGCCACGGACGAGCGCGAGGCGGTCCGCCTCGACCACGTGGTCAGGGAGGAGACGGCCCGGTATCCGGGGGCACGGGGCGTGAGCGGCGCCCCGGACGGCCGGGGCACGGGCGGTGGTGATCCGGAGGGCCGGGGGCCGGGCGGCGGACCGGCCGTGGACGTCGCGCTGACCGCCTGCCCCGTGCGCGGCAGCCGGCTGCTGCTGGCCCAACTGGTGGCGAACCTGCTGGCCAACGCCGTCACGTACAACGTGCCGGGCGGCTCGGTGGAGGTCGCGCTGAGCGGGGAGGGGGTGCTGGTGGTGCGGAACACCGGCCCGGTGGTCTCCGAGGCCGAAATCGCGGGGTTCTTCGAGCCGTTCCGGCGGGGTGAGGGCCGGGACCGGATGGGCCCGGGGTCGGGCCTCGGTCTCTCGATCGTCCGGTCGATCGCGGTGGCCCACGGAGGGACGGTCACGGCGATCCCGGGCCCGAAGGGCGGCGGGCTCGCCGTGACCGTACGACTGCCGGTCGATCAGGCCCCGGAGCCGGCCTCGCGCGCGGCGGTCCAGTCCGGCAGTCCGGCGAGGATCTCCCGGTAGAGCTCGGCGTCCGTGATCTCGCGGGGGGCCGGTCCGGCGTGGAAGAACCCGGCGTTCGGGGCACCGAGCTTCCGCAGGAAGTCGAAGCCCTTCGCGTCCTGCTCGCCGAAGGCGACGAACTGGAAGTACAGCGGCAGCCGTGCCGCCTCCACGATGGCCTGCCGGGCGGCCTGCTTGGCGTCCGGCGGGCCGTCCGTCTGGAAGATCACGAGAGCCGGGCCGGTGGCCTCGGACTTCTCGTAGTGCGCGACGACCTCCTCGACGGCTCGGTGGTAGTGCGTGCGGCCCAGTCGGCCGAGGCCCGCGTTCAGCTCGTCGACACGGCCCTCGTGACCGGAGAGTTCGAGGGAGCCGGTGCCGTCGATGTCCGTCGAGAAGAAGACGACCGGCACGGTGGCGTCCTCGTCCAGGTGTGCGGCGAGCGCGAGCGTCCGGTCGCCCAGGTGCTGGGCGCTGCCGTCCTTGTAGAACGGCCGCATCGAGCCGGAGCGGTCGAGAACCAGGTAGACGCGGGCGCGGAGCCCGGTCAGCCCGTGCGCCTTGAGCGCCGCCTGCGCCGCCTTGTACGGGGCGACGAGCTGCGGAGCGCGCGACTTGACCCGTGCGAGCGTGGTGGCGGGCTTGCCGGGGGCGGACTCCGACGCGGCCGAGGCGGGCTCCGGTGCGGTGGGGGTCACCGGGGTCTGCGCGGCGGCCGCGGGCTCCGGGGTCTCCACGACGGCCGGGGTCTCAGGGGCCGCCGAGGGCGCCGGGACGGCAGGAGACTCGATGACGACCGGGGTTGCCGCGACGGCCGAGGTCTCCACGACCGTCGGGTTCTCCGCGGGCTCCGGGGTCTCCACGACGGCCGGGGTCGCTGCGGGCTCCGGTGCCGTCGCGGCTTCGGGGGCCTTGGGCGCCTCGGTGGCCTTGGGGGCCTCGGCGGCTGCCTGAGGCGCCTCGGGGGCGCTCTCCGGAGCCTCCGCCGATGCGGGCGCGGCCTCCTGAGCCGGTGCGGCCTTCGCGGCCTCGTCGAGGTCCAGGTCGATGATGATCGGCTCCGGCGCCGACGCGGGGGCCTCGGCCTTGACGGGCTCCTCGGTGACCACCGGCTCGTCGGCCTTGACCGGCTCCTCGGCCTTCTCGGCCGCCACCGGCTCCTCGGGCTTCGCCTTGGGCGAGTCCTCAAGGGCGTCTGCCGAAGCGTCGTCGAGGGCGTCCTCCGGGGCCGACCCCTGCGCGGGGACGGTCGGTGACGCCGGTGCGGCGGCCGCCTTGTCGAAGGCCTCCGCCACCAGGTCGGAGGCGGGCGAACCGTCACGGTCCGTGGACCCGGCGGCGGGGGACGAGGGCGAGGCCGGGGCCGGGATCGACGCCTTCGGCTCCGTCGCGGGCTCGGCCGCCGAAGTGGTCTCCGGCTCCGTCTCCTTGGGCTGAGTGCGCTCGGCCTGGGGCGGGACGGTGGCCGTGGTCGGCTCGTCCTGCTCCGTGCGGCCGAACACCTTACGCAGCAAGCTCCGAATGCCCATGGGCGAGGCCTTTCGCATGAGTTGGGTGCGGGGAATGTCCGACCTGGGGCGAATTCATCCCTGGCCAGGACGGATACGTAAGGTTAGCGGCCGGATCCGGCCGTTCGCCGGTGCGGCCCACCCCTGCGTCAACCGAGCCGAAACCGTTCCCGGACCGAGTCCGCCGCGGTGTCCACGACCGTGTCCACCACAGGGCCTCAAGGGAACAGCGGTGGCCCGGACTTCACCCGCCGTTCACCGGGAGTCCCTCGGACCGCGTGGAGGCGCACCTACCGTCACGCACGACACCAGACGGAGGGAATCCACGTGCGCAATCTGCTGCCGTTCATCAGCTCGCATCCCGGTGGGCGTTCCGCGCTGACCTGCCGCTTCCGCTGCGGGGACGCCTGCTTCAAGGAGACGCCCAACAACAGCGACAACGAGTACGCCGGCGACATCATCGCCGGTGCCGTGTCGCGCCGCTCGATGATGCGCGCCGCCGCCGTGGTCACCGTCGCCACCGCCGCCGGGACCGCCGCGCTGACCGGCCCGAGCGCCCCCCAGGCCGAGGCCGCCGCGCTCGCCGGGCACGGCAACAAACCGGGCCGCCCCCACAAACCGGGGGCGTCCGGTGCTCGTGGCCTGCGGTTCTCGCCGGTCGCGCCCAACAAGGACGACAAGGTCACGATCCCCGACGGATACGGCCAGAACGTGGTGATCCGCTGGGGCGAGCCGATCCTGCGCGGCGCGCCCGCCTTCGACCCGGACAAGCAGACGGCGAAGGCGCAGGCGGGCCAGTTCGGCTACAACAACGACTTCCTCTCCCTGCTCCCGCTGCGCGGCGAGCGTGGCCGGCAGGTCATGGTCGCCAACCATGAGTACACGGACGAGATCCTCATGTTCCGCGGTTACGATCCGGCCAACCCGACCCGCGAACAGGTGGAGATCGCCTGGGCGGCGCACGGACTCTCCGTGGTCGTCGTCCAGGAGGAGAACCGCACCGGCAAGCTGGGTCCGGTCAACCGGCACCCGCTGAACCGCCGGCTGACCGCGACCAGCGAGTTCCGTATGACGGGTCCGGCCGCCGGGAGCACCCTGCTGCGCACGTCCGCCGACCGTACCGGCCGCAAGGTGCTCGGCACCCTCAACAACTGCGCGGGCGGCACCACTCCGTGGGGCACCACGCTGCACGGCGAGGAGAACTTCAACCAGTACTTCGCCAACGGCACGACCGCCATGCACAAGCGGTACGGGATCGGCACCAGCGCCTCCGAGCGCAAGTGGGAGCGGTTCGACCGGCGGTTCGACCTGGCGAAGGAGCCCAACGAGGCCAACCGCTTCGGCTGGGTCGTCGAACTCGACCCGTACGACCCGGACTCCACCCCGCGCAAGCGGACCGCGCTGGGCCGGTTCAAGCACGAGGCCGCGCAGCCCCGGCTCACCTCCGACGGCCGCCCGGTCGTCTACATGGGCGACGACGAGAAGTTCGACTACCTCTACAAGTTCGTCTCCAGCAAGCGGATGAAGAAGGGCAACTCGCGTGCCGCCCGCGAGCACAACCTGACGCTGCTCGACGAGGGCACGCTGTACGTCGCGAAGCTGACCGGCGACTCGCCGGCGAGCGAGATCGACGGCACCGGGAAGCTGCCCAACGACGGGGAGTTCGACGGCAGCGGCGTCTGGATCCCGCTGGCCACCGGCACCACCTCGCACGTCCCCGGCATGACCGCCGAGGAGGTGTACGTCTACACGCGGCTCGCCGGTGACAAGGTCGGCGCGACCAAGATGGACCGCCCCGAGGACGTCGAGCCCTCGCCGCGCACCGGCCGGGTCTATGTGGCGCTCACCAACAACTCGGACCGCGGCAAGGAGGGCAAGCCCGGCGCGGACGAGGCGAACCCGCGCAACGCCAACAAGCACGGGCAGATCCTGGAGCTCGCGGAGAACTGGGACGACCCGACGAGCGACGGCTTCGCCTGGCGGCTGTTCCTCGTGGCGGGCGACCCGGACGACCCGGCGACGTACTTCTCCGGATTCCCCAAGGAGAACGTCAGCCCCATCTCCTGCCCGGACAACGTGGCGTTCGACGCCCACGGCAATCTGTGGATCTCCACGGACGGCAACGCGCTCGGCTCGCACGACGGACTGTTCGGCGTGGCGACCCACGGTGACCGGCGCGGCGAACTGAAGCAGTTCCTGACCGTTCCGGCCGGGGCCGAGACCTGCGGCCCGGTCATCCAGGACCGCCGGGTCCTGGTCGCGGTCCAGCACCCGGGCGAGATCGACGGAGCCTCCGTCGAGAAGCCGGCGAGCGTCTGGCCCGACGGACCGGGCAGGATCGTCCGTCCCTCGGTCGTCGCCGTCTGGCGCAAGGACGGGCGCGACATCGGGGTGTGAACCCGGCCGCCCCTCTCATGGGGCCGACCGACCATCAGGCCTGTGCCCATGCGGTGCGGGCCTGATGGGTGTCCGTCAAAAGCATCTACGCGGAACCACCCAGCTCGTCGGGAACACGAAGATCCTCCAGTCGTCGTACGGACCCGAGGACCTCTACCTGGCGCACGGGCGCGGTGACGGCTTCGCCCCGCAGCTGTGGTCGCTCAGCGAGCACGCCCCCAGTTCCTCCTGCGCGGGATGCAAGCGGGAGCTGTACAGCTACAACATGAGTGAGGTGATCGGCGACTTCGGCTCCTGACCCGGGGCCCGACCCGTTCGCCCCGATGGTCGCGGGCGCCGTCCCGGCAGGTGCTGCCGGTAAACGGACGGCGCCCCGCGCGTCCACCGGACTAGAGTCGGACCCATGGTTTCCGGTGACGCGCCGCAGGCGGAAGGAAGCGTCCGGGTCGACGTGTGGATCTGGTCGGTCCGGCTGACGAAGACCCGTGCGCAGGCGGCCGCCGCCTGTCGAGCCGGGCATGTGAAGGTCGGCGGTGAGCGGGCCAAGCCCGCCCAGGCCGTCCGCGTCGGCGACGAGGTGCGGCTCCGGCATGCGGGGCGGGACCGGGTGGTCGTCGTCTCGAAGATCGTGAAGAAGCGGGTCGGCCCGCCGGTGGCCGCCGAGTGCTTCGTCGACAACAGCCCGCCCCCGCCGCCGCGCGAGATGGCGATCCAGGTCCCGGTACGGGACCGGGGCACGGGCCGTCCGACCAAGCGCGACCGCCGCGAGATGGAGCGCCTTCAGGGGCGCCCGCCGGAGGCCTGAGCCGGTCGGCGGTCCCTCGTGCGGGTTCTGTCCCCTTGTTTCACGTGAAACGTCCGTACGGGTGTTTCACGTGAAACGTCTCCACGGTCACCCTCGCCCCGCCTTCCTGCGCCCCAGCAGCACCCTGGCCACCACCGCCCCCACGAGCAGGACCGCACCGACCGCCAGCACCACCCACACCGTGGTCCGCAGCGAGGCGGTCAAGGCGTCGACCACCGCGGCGGCCGCGTCCCGGTCGCTGCCCGGCACCTCGTCCAGCACCCGGTTACGGCCGACCGCGACCAGCACCCGGAGCACGATCGCACCGAGCACGAACCCGGCGCCCACGACCGCGGTGGTCCACAACCCGGCGCGCAGCCCGCGCCGTACGGTCGCGATGCCCACCACCAGGACGAGAAGCACCAGCGTGGCGACGGCCGGCCAGATGCTGCAGTAGCGGAGCCAGCGGAACGAGCTCCTGAGCTCGTCGGCCTGATCGGGGCCGAGCAGGGTGATCTCCGTCCGCTCGACCGGGATCTGGTCCGCGAACGGCACCCCGTCGCGTACCAGGTCCTGCTTGACCTGGTCGATCACCGGGGCCAGATCGATCGTGACGGCCTGTCCGCTGTCGCCGTCCAGGCCGGCCTTCACCGCCTTGTGAGCGGCCCGGTTCGCGGTGTCCCAGGCGTTGCGGAAGGCCTCGGTGGTGGCGAAGGACCGCACGGTCTCGTGCAGGAACTCCCGCACCGTGTCCTGGAGCGGACCGAGGTCGATCTGTCGCATCGCCTCCTCGGTCACCAGGTCCGCGACGGTGGCCTGGACCGCCGGGTCGGAGGAGAGCGGCGACACGGCGGCGACGTACCGGTCGGTGTCGTCGATCTCCAGATCGACCCAGGCGGAGAGCGAGCTCAGCGGCACGAGGACGGCGAGCAGGACGAGCAGGACCGCCGAGAGGGCCGCCGAGATCGCTGACATCCGGGAGCCCGAGGGGGCTGGGGACGTGGCCGGGGAAGAGGTCCGCACCCCTCCAGACAATCCCGTCCGGGGCCGGTCCGCCCCGGGCCGTGCGCCATTCGAGTTGCCGGGCGGCGCGGTCGGGTGTGCTCTGGAGAAACGGGGGCGTGCGACGGGGGCGACGGAAGGAGCTGTCCGCGATGGCCACACACGCAGCCATGCCCGGCCGAAGGGGGAGCCGCGCCCACGCGCGGACCCGCCATCACACCTCGCTCGCCTGGGCACTGCCTCTGGTGCTCGGCGTGATCTACGGGTTCTACGCGGCGTTCATCCGCCGCGACGGCGGCCCCAGCACCGGCGGGCAGGTCCTGCTCGGGCTCGTCTCCGGTGTTGCTCTGGCGGCCCTCTGCTTCGTGCTGGGCCGGATCCAGCGCTCTCTGCCGCGCGAGCTGCGAGCGGTCGCCTACGGCGCGCTGACCGCGTGTGCGATCGGCTTCCTGGTGAGCCTCACCGATACCAGCGTGCTGCGGTCGGCCGGTCTGGGGCTGGTCGTCGGGGCAGGTGTCCTCGTCGTGTCGTACTACTACTTCTACACGCGGGAGCCCTGAGGCCCGTCCGGCATCCGGGCTTTCCGACCGTGTACGCGGCCGCCAGATTCAATCTGGCGGCCCCGCCCCCGCGTCTGGCGCCCAAGAGTTGAGGGAGCGGAACGGCCCGGACGGGGGACCGGGCCGGCCGGGGCCGGGAGACGGCGGAGGTCGCGGGAGGAGGAGCGCACGATGGCGACGGACGACAGCCCCGGCGAGGGCCCGGGCGGGGAAGGCAGCCTTCCGCTGCGCGTCGCGGTGATCATCGGCAGCACCCGCGAAGGCCGGATCGGCGATGTGGTCGGCCGCTGGTTCATGGAGCGGGCCCGGAACCGCAGCGAGCTGGACCTCGCTGTGCTGGACCTCGCCGATTTCGACTTCCCGGTGCACTACCCGGAGCGGGCTACCGACCAGATGACGGAGTTCACCGAGGAGATCGCCAAGGCCGAGGCCTTCGTCGTGGTCACCCCGGAGTACAACCGCTCGTTCCCCGCCTCCCTGAAGCAGGCCATCGACTTCGCCTACGAGGAATGGCAGACCAAGCCGGTCGCCTTCGTGAGCTACGGACACGGTTCCGCCGGGCTGTACGCCGTGGAGCAGCTGCGCTCGGTCTTCACCGAACTGCACACGGTGACCCTGAGGAACGGGGTCGCGCTCGACTTCCTCCGGCAGCCGCTGGAGGAGCACTCCGGCGACACCGGCCGGGACCGGTCCGTGGGCCTGATGCTCGACCAGCTCGGCTGGTGGGGCTGGGCCCTGCGCGAGGCGCGCGCCGTCCGCCCCTACGTCTCGTGACCTTCCTCGGTACCGGCGGCACAACGCAGACTCCCATCGACGACCCACAAGGAATGGATCATGAGCACTGAACTGGCCATCGAGACCACGGGGCTGGTGAAGGTCTTCGGCGACAACCGCGCGGTGGACGGCATCGACCTCGCGGTCCCCACCGGCACCGTCTACGGCGTCCTCGGACCCAACGGCGCGGGCAAGACCACCGCCGTCCGCATGCTCGCCACCCTGCTGCGCCCCGACGGCGGCTCGGCGCGGGTGTTCGGCAAGGACGTCGTGAAGGACGCCGACGCGGTCCGCAGCCGGGTCAGCCTGACCGGCCAGTACGCCTCGGTGGACGAGGACCTGACCGGCGCGGAGAACCTGGTCCTGCTCGGCCGGCTGCTGGGGCACTCCAAGCCGGCGGCCCGCGACCGGGCGGCCCAGCTGCTCGACGGGTTCGGTCTGAGCGAGGCGGCGGACAAGCAGGTGAAGAACTACTCGGGAGGCATGCGGCGGCGCATCGACATCGCGGCGTCCATCCTGAACACCCCGGACGTGCTGTTCCTGGACGAGCCGACCACCGGACTCGACCCCCGCAGCCGCAACCAGGTGTGGGACATCGTGCGGGCGGTCGTCGACCACGGCACCACGGTCCTGTTGACCACCCAGTATCTGGACGAGGCCGACCAGCTGGCCTCCCGTATCGCGGTGATCGACCACGGCAAGGTCATCGCCGAGGGCACCAAGGGGGAGCTCAAGGCCTCCGTCGGCTCCGGCACCGTCCATCTGCGGCTGCGGGACGCCGGCCAGCGGGCCGAGGCGCAGCAGGTCCTGACGGTCGCGCTCGACGCGGAGGTCCAGCTGGACGCGGACCCGGTGGCGCTGACCGCCCGGGTCGACGGGCAGAGCACCGAGCAGGGCGCGGCGGAGCAGGCCGGGCGAGCGCTGGCCGAGCTGGCCCGGTGCGGCATCACGGTCGACAACTTCTCGCTGGGACAGCCCAGCCTCGACGAGGTCTTCCTCGCACTCACGGACAAGAAGGGAGTGGCGGCATGAGCACCGCGACCGCCAAGACGGAGCTTGAGGGCGTCGAGCTCGCCGCGCCGGACAGGGAACGCCTCGCCGCGCTCCTGGTGGGCCAGGGCCGCCCGCCGAGGCCCAGCGCCCTGTCGGCATCGCTGACCTTCGGCTGGCGCGCCATGCTGAAGATCAAGCATGTGCCGGAGCAGCTCTTCGATGTGACGGCCTTCCCGATCATGCTCGTCCTGATGTACACGTACCTCTTCGGAGGCGCGCTGGCCGGCTCCACCGAGGAGTACATCCAGTTCCTGCTGCCCGGCATCATGGTGATGAGCGTCGTGATGATCACGATGTACACGGGCATCGCGGTGAACACCGATATCGCCAAGGGTGTCTTCGACCGGTTCCGCACGCTGCCGATCTGGCGGCCCGCTCCGATGGTCGGCTATCTGCTCGGCGATGTCCTGCGCTATCTGCTGGCGTCGTTCGTGATGCTCGCCGTCGGCATGGCCATCGGCTTCCGTCCGGACGGCGGTGTGCTCGGCGTGCTGGCCGGCATCGCGCTGCTGATCGTGTTCTCGTTCGCGTTCTCCTGGATCTGGACGATGTTCGGGCTGCTGCTGCGTTCGGAGAAGTCGGTGATGGGCGTCAGCATGATGGTGATCTTCCCGCTGACGTTCCTCAGCAATGTCTTCGTCGACCCGAAGACGATGCCGGGCTGGCTCCAGGCCTTCGTGAACAACAGCCCGGTCACCCACCTCGCCACGGCGGTGCGTGACTTGATGGAGGGCGCCTGGCCGGCCACCGAGATCGCCTGGACGCTGGGCTGGGCCGGGGTGCTCCTGGTGGTCTTCGGCTCGGCGACGATGCGGCTCTACAACCGGAAGTGACCGATCGCGGACGGGCCCGCCCCGTGCATTCTTGACCTTCCCCGCGGGGGAAGCCCCAGCATCGGTGGGGCCGGGCGGAAGCCGCCCGGTACGAGGAGGTACGGGGTGGAACGCGAAGGCCGTGCGGTGGGCGCCGCGAGCGGGGAGCTGGTGACGATCGGGGAGTTCGCCCGGTTGTCCCGGCTCTCCGCCAAGGCGCTCCGGCGCTACGACGAGTTGGGTCTGCTCCGACCCGCCCTGGTCGACCCGGTGAACGGCTACCGGTACTACGACCCGGCGCAGGCGGAAGCGGCTCGGCTCGTGGCGTGGCTGCGCAGGATCGGCATGCCGCTGAGCCGGATCGGACGGGTCGTGACGCTCGACGCGGGCGCCGCAGCCGTGGAGATCCGGGCCTACTGGGCGCGGGTGGAGGCCGAGACGGCGGCCCGCCGCGATCTGGCCATGTACCTCGTCGACCATCTGTCAGCGGAGGGCAGGGCCATGTCACGGATGCCGGGCAACACGGAGAACGCAGGCAACCCGGAGAACGCGGGAGCCACAGGGAACACCGGGGGCACGGGGGCGGTGCCGCTCGTGATTCGGTGCGCGGCGCTGACCGATACCGGGGTGGTGCGTACGGCGAACCAGGACGCGGCGTTCGCGGGGCCCCGGCTGCTGGCGGTCGCCGACGGTTTCGGGGAGGCCGGGGCCGAGGCGAGTGCTGCGGCGATCGAGGCGCTCAAGCCCTCCGGGTGGGGCGCGCAGGAGGGCGCGCTGTCCGCCGCGGAGCTGCTGAACGCCCTGGAGGACACGGCGGATTCCGCTGCGCGGGCGGTCCGGGACGCGGTCGCGCCCTGGGCGGATCCGGACGGTTCGGGGACCACGCTCACCGCGATGCTGTGGACCGGATCGCGGCTCGGGCTCGTGCACATCGGGGACTCGCGGGCCTATCTGCTGCGGGGCGGGGAGCTGTTCCGGATCACGCACGACCACAGCCTGGTCCAGTCGATGATCGACGACGGTTCGCTGAGCCGGGAGGAGGCCGCTTCCCACCCGGGCCCCGCACTGCTGTTGAAGGCGCTGGTCGGCGAGGCCCGGTCCGCCCCGGTGGCCGTGGCGTGCCGCCCCGACGTCCGCCTGCGGGATGTGATGGCGGGGGACCGCTATCTGCTCTGCTCGGACGGCCTGTCGGCGGTGGTTGACGAGGCGGATCTGAGGGCGGCGGTCATCGCGGCGGACGCCCCGGAGGAGGCCGTACGCCGGTTGGTCCGCCTGGCCCGCGAGGCGGGCGGGCCCGACAACGTGGCGTGCGCCGTGGCCGACGTGGTCGTCGAGGCGTAGCGGCGGACACCCGGGCCCCGGTGTCCTGAGGGCCGGGAGGCCCGGGGTGTTCCAGGCGGGCTCGGGCGCGGCGCGAGCACCGACGGAGTCGTTACCCGAGGCCTGGGGCGGTCCGGGGCGGGGTGGGTCAGAGTCGCCAGTCGGGGGCGTGCTCGGGGCGGTAGGCGCAGGTGGTCCCGGTCGTCACGGAGGCCTTCAGATGGGCCGCCAGTGCGGGGTGCAGGGTGTCCAGCTTGCGCAGGGTGTCGCGGATCCGGGCGGTGACCGTCTTGCGGGCCCGCTCGGTCTGGTCGCCGAGCCGGCGGGTCCGGCCGCCGAGCCCGGCAGCGGTGCGCAGCTCGTCGAGGAGGGCCTGCCGCTCCCGGCCGTACTGCTCCACCAGCCGGGTGTCGTCCCGGGCGGCGGCTGCGTCTATCTCGGCGTCCAGCCGGGCCAGGTGCTCCTTGTAGCGGCGCTTGGCCTCCTCGTCGAGCACCGGATCGCCGCCGAACTGCCCGGCGGCGACGACGAGGTCCCCGCCCTCGGGCGCGAGGAGCTGGACGGCCGGGACGTCGGCGCCGGGCAGTCCCAGCAGGCTGTGCAGGTCCCGCAACCCCTTGGCGTCCGGGACGTGCACGGTCACCCCGTCCCAACGCAGCTGCCACACCGGCCCGTTCCGCCGGAACTCGGCGGGCGGTACGACGGACCGTGGCCCGGTCGATGCCCCAGCCGACGCCTTGGCGGGTGCCTGGGGCGATGGTCCGGGCGATGCCCCGGTGAATGCCTGGAGTGATGGTTCGGCCGAGGCCCCGCCCCTGCTCCGGTCCGGCGCTGCGACCGGGTCCTGTGCCGCCTGTGCCGCGACCGGGGCCTGGGCCGCGACCGGGTCTTGGGCCCGTGAGACGGAGGTGGCGGCGGAGGCGTCGGCTGCGGCGGTAGTGGTGGCGGTGGGCGGGGCCGTGCGGAGTGGGGCCGCCTCGGCCTCCACGTGGTGCAGGCCCAACTCACCCGCCTCCCGCGCCACTTCGCCGAGCAGCTGACGAGCCTGTTCGGCGTCGCCCGCCCCGGCGCGGGCGAGGAGCGAACGGGCCAGGCACAGCCGGGCGCGTACGGCCCAGGGGCGGGCGCCGAGGCGGTCCGAGGAGGCGGCGGCCTCGGTGAGCGCCGCCACCGCCGCGTCCTGGTCGTCGCGCGCGGCGGCGAGCATGCCGAGCCAGAGGTCGACGGGGCCGCTGATGTCGCACCCGTACAGCGAGACGACCCACTGGCCCGTGTAGGGCGTCAGCTCGTCCTCCGCGCGGGCGATGAGCCGTGGCTCGCCGGTCACCACGGCCGTCTGGGCCAGCAGCCGGAGCCAGAGCGGCATGAACGCCCGCGGGTAGGGGGCGGCGCGGTCCGCATGCTCGGCGATGAGGCGCAGCGCGGGCGTGGCGTCGCTCTGCTCGACCGCGGTGACCGCCTCCAGCAGCGCGGGGTAGGGATACCCGGAGCCCGGAAGCTCGTCGAGCGTCTCCTCGGCCTCGGCGAAGTGGCCCTGGAGCAGATGCAGCGCCCAGTGCAGGTGGTGCCCCATGAAGCCGAAGGCCGCATGGTCGTTGTTCTCCGGGTCGAGTGCGTCGTCCGCCAGCGCGGCGGTCGCCTCGGTGAACCGGCCCTGCAACGAGGCGATCAGGCTGGTGTCCACGGCGACCCCCAGGGCGAACCGGGGCAGCGCGGTCAGCTCGGCGAGCCGGAGATACGTACGGAACTGGTCGAGGAAGGCCGGGTCGCCCAGCTCCAGCAGTGCCACCCAGCGCATGGACGTCGCGTGCAGCTCCATGTCCTGGTGCTGGGTGCGCCGGCCGACGACGGTCATCTCGTCGGTCAGCCCGAGCCGCTCCACCGCCGAGCCGAGGCCCCACACGGAGTCGTGGCGCGCCCAGAGCGAGAAGGCGAGCGCCTCGTCGTCCGAGCCGCCCCGGGCCAGCGCCATGAAGTTGATGGCCAGCTCCTGGGCGAGCCGGTCGTCGGAGAGGTTCTCCTGGCCGTCCTTGCCGGTGATCCTGCGGTGCGCCTCGGCGAGGAGACCCATCGTGGACACGCCTGGGCGGCCCATGAACCCCTCCCGGTGGAGGGTGATCGCCACCCGGGCCAGCAGCTCCGGTTCGTCCAGCTCCCGGGCCCGGGCGACCGACCGGTCCAGCAGCCGTTGTGCCTCGGCCTTTTCCCCCGCGTGCCGGAGCTGTGCGGCGAGGTCGAGACCGATCAGCACGGCCCGCCGGAGGTCCGGGCCCGCCGCGCCCGACGCGGTGGCCGACGCGGCGGACGCCACCGCGAGGGCGCGCCGGTAGTGCTCGGTGGCTTCCTCGTCGGCCAGGCGCCCCGAGGCGTCCCGGGCGGCGGCCAGCAGCAGGTCGATGCGGCGGTCGCGGTCCAGCGCACCGCCGGCGAGGTGGGCGTGCCGGGCGAGGGCGCCGGGCGGCACCGCGTCGCCGAGGCCGCCGTGCGCGTCCAGGGCCCGTACGGCGGCGGCATGGCGTTCGCGGGCCCCGGTGTCGTCCAGCGAGGCGTACAGCGTCTCGCGCAGCAGGTCGTGGGCGAAGGCGTACTGCCCGGACGGGCGGGGGACGACGACCCGGGCGACGACGGCCGATTCCAGCAGCCGGTCCACGTGGGGGACCGGTGAGCCGTGCACGACGGCCAGGACCTGCCGGCGGAACTCCCGGCCGAGCAGGGCGGCGCTGGTCAGCAGCGAGACGACCGGCTCCGGCAGCAGGGCGAGCCGCTGCCGGACCGCTTCCCGCACGCCGGGCGGGATGGTGGAGACCGGGGATCCGCTGTGCCAGAGCCGGGCGGTCTGCTCGACGAAGAAGGGGTTGCCGCCGGTGCGCCGGTGGACCTCGTCGACCAGCTGCGGCGCGGGCTCGCGGCCCGTCGTCACCGTCATCAGCGCGCCGACCTCGTCCCGGCCGAGGCCGGTCAGGGTGAGGGTCGCGGCGGCGCGCGAGACCAGCGGCAGGATCAGCTGCTGGAGCGGGTGCCCGGGGGCCTCCACCTCGACGTCCCGGTAGGTGCCGATCAGCAGCAGCCGCTCGAACCAGGCGTGCTGGGCGGCGAATTCGAGCAGGCGCAGCGAGGCCGGGTCGGAGCTGTGCAGATCGTCGAGGACGACCACCAGCGGCCGGCTCTGGGAGACCGTGACGAGGGCCGTGGTCACCGCGTCGTAGAGCCCGAAGGCCTCAGCCCCCTCCGGCGACCCCGCGCCCGGCGGTCCCCCGCCCGGCCGGTCACCACCGGGCGGGCCCGTCTCGCCCGGCGCACCGGCTTCCGCGCCGGCCTCGCTTCCGTGGGGACCGCCCGTGGCGACGGCGGCCGGGTCGCCGAGGAGCACGGCGAGCCGGCCGTCCGACGCCTCCTGGGCCGCCGCCCACTCCGCCGTCGTGGCGGACCGGCGCAGGCCACGCAGGATCTGGACCCAGGGCCAGTAGCCCGGGGTGTTGTCCGAGTCCCAGCAGGAACCCCCGACCACCAGCGCCCCGCGCCGCCGTGCCTCGTGCGCGGCGTCGGTGACGAGGGTGCTCTTGCCGATCCCGGCCTCGCCGGTGACCAGCACGAGACCGCCGTGGCTGTCCGTGGCCCGGGCGATCTCCGCACGGAGAACGCCGGCGGGATGGTCGCGCCCGAAGAGAGCAGGGGTCATGACCACACGATAGGAGCCCTCACTGACAACGGCCCCTTGTTTCCTGGCAGGGCCGGCCGCCTCACTCGTACGTCAGTCGCGTACGACCGTCACCGGGCACGGCGCGTGCTGGGTGACATGCAGGCTGACCGAGCCGAGCAGGGTGGCCTTGATGCCGGTGTGGCCGCGGGCCCCCACGACGAGGAGGTCGGCCCCCTCGGCGCGGTCCAGCAGGGCCTGGGCCGGATTGCCGATGACCACGACCTTGCTGACCGCGGCGGCACCCTCGGCGCCGAGGGCCTCCTCCAGCGCCTCGGTGAGGGAGACGGTGGCCAGGGCCTGCGGGTCGAAGTCCTCCGGCAGGCCCGGCATCATCGACGCCCAGCTGGTGGCGGGGTACTCCCAGCTGTTCACGGCCTCCACGGTGGCCCCGGTCAGCCCGGCCTGGCGTACGGCCCAGTGCAGTGCCTTGATCGAGGAGTCGGAGCCGTCGACGCCCACAACGATCCTGCCCATATCTGCCTCCAGCTCGGTGAAGCCCGGTCCAGCGTCTGTCCGGTCTTACTGTAGTCAAATAGGACAAGTGGGGGCGGGTCGCACTGACCCGCCCCTCCCACGTGTCCGGCCCACCGGCCCACCGGCCCACCGGCCCACCGGCCTCAGTCCAGCCGCAGGTCCGCGAGCTGCTGCTCGAAGGGGACGACCGCGTCCTCCCCGTCGTCCAGGCCCGGGGTCCGCGAGGCCCCGGAGACCGTACGGCCCAGGACCGCGGAGGCCAGCTCCCCGCCCGCGCGCCGGATCCGGGACGGCAGGCCCTCGGTGTACTCGTCGCCCGAGGAACCCCAGTCCTCCGACGCCGCGTAGACGGAGGTGGGCACGGTGACGGCCCGCAGGTAGGCGAAGAGCGGGCGCAGCGCGTGCTCCAGGACCAGGGAGTGGCGGGCCGTGCCGCCCGTCGCGGCGATCACGACGGGCTTGCCGGTCAGCGCGGTGTGGTCGATCAGGTCGAAGAACGACTTGAACAGACCGCTGTACGAGGCGGTGAACACTGGCGTCACGGCGATCAGCCCGTCCGCCTCCGTCACCGCGTCGATCGCTTCGCGCAGCTTGGCCGACGGGAACCCGCTGACCAGGTGGTTCGCGATGTCCACGGCGAGGTCACGGAGCTCCACGACCTGGATTTCGACGTCTCTGTGCTGCTCGGCCGCGAGGCGCTCGCGGGCGGCGGCGGCCAGCCGGTCGGCCAGTAGCCGGGTGGACGACGGCTGGCTCAGCCCGGCCGATACGGCGACGATGCGCAGGGGGGTGGTGGCGAACATCGGGGTCAGGACTCCTTTCCGGAGACTCGGGCGGCGGCGACCGCCGGGTGGACGGGCGCGGACTCCGGCACACCGGCCGGCCGCAGGTTGGCGAACTCCTTGCGCAGCACCGGCACGACCTCCTCGCCGAGGATGTCGAGCTGCTCCAGGACCGTCTTCAGCGGGAGCCCCGCGTGGTCCATCAGGAACAGTTGCCGCTGGTAGTCGCCCACCGCGTCCCGGAAGGTCAGCGTCCGCTCGATGACCTCCTGCGGGGATCCCACGGTCAGCGGGGTCTCGCGCGTGAAGTCCTCCAGGGACGGGCCGTGGCCGTAGACCGGCGCGTTGTCGAAGTACGGGCGGAACTCCCGTACCGCGTCCTGCGAGTTCTTCCGCATGAACACCTGGCCGCCGAGCCCGACGATGGCCTGTTCGGCGGTGCCGTGCCCGTAGTGGGCGTAGCGGCGGCGGTAGAGGTCGACCATCTTCTTCGTGTGCTCGGCCGGCCAGAAGATGTTGTTGTGGAAGAAGCCGTCGCCGTAGTACGCGGCCTGCTCGGCGATCTCGGGCGAGCGGATGGAGCCGTGCCAGACGAACGGCGGGACGCCGTCCAGCGGGCGCGGGGTGGCGGTGAAGGACTGGAGCGGCGTACGGAACTTGCCCTCCCAGTCCACGACGTCCTCGCGCCACAGCTTGTGCAGGAGGGCGTAGTTCTCGATCGCCATCGGGATGCCCTGGCGGATGTCCTTGCCGAACCAGGGGTAGACCGGACCGGTGTTGCCCCGGCCCATCATCAGGTCGACGCGGCCGTCCGCGAGGTGCTGGAGGGTGGCGTAGTCCTCGGCGATCTTCACCGGGTCGTTGGTGGTGATGAGGGTCGTGGACGTGGACAGGATCAGGTTCTCGGTGCGGGCGGCGATGTAGCCGAGCGTCGTCGTCGGGGAGGACGGGACGAACGGCGGGTTGTGGTGCTCGCCGGTCGCGAAGACGTCCAGGCCGACTTCCTCGGCCTTCTGCGCGATGGCCAGGGTCGCCTTGATCCGCTCGTTCTCCGTGGGGGTCCGGCCGGTGGTCGGGTCGGTCGTGACGTCCCCGACGGTGAAGATCCCGAACTGCATGGCGTCCGCCTTCCTGAGTCCCGGCCGGGGTTCGCGACCCTTGCCGATTTGGTTGAACGTTGAACTACACCCTACAACGGGAGCCCCCTCCCGCCTATTCCACGACCTGGCCCCGCAGTGAGGGCCCGGCTGTTCCACGATCTGGCCCTGCGGTGAGGGCCCGGCCGTTACACTCGGCCCATGACCTCCGTCCCGTGCCGAAACTGGTGGCGCTCCTCATAGGAGCGGCCACAGCATCTGCACGGAACCAGGGCCGTTCGACATGGACGGCCCTTTTCGCTGCCCTCGTACGGCGCGGACACGGAAGACGGAGCGGCAGCGGCGCTCACCGGCGGGGCCGTCCCTCACGTATCACTCACGCGAGGAGAGGCACCCACCATGACCACGACCACCGCCGAGCCCCGGTCCACCGAGCCCCGCACCGCCCCCGCCACCACCGCCGAGCTCCGCAGCGCCGACCTGGAGCGCCGCATCGCCCAGGACCCCGCCGGCTTCCGGGTCCTCACGGGGGACCGCCCCACCGGCGCCCTCCACCTCGGCCACTACTTCGGCTCCCTGCGCAACCGGGTCCGTCTCCAGGACCTCGGCGTGGACGTCATCGTCCTCATCCCCGACTACCAGGTCATCACCGACCGGGACACCGCGGAGCGGCTGGGGGAGTACACCGACGGGCTGCTCCTGGACTACCTGGCCCTCGGTATCGACCCCGCCCGGTCCACTGTCTTCACCCACAGCGCCGTCCCCGCGCTCAACCAGCTCATGCTGCCCTTCCTGAGCCTGGTCTCCGTCGCGGAGCTGAACCGCAACCCCACGGTCAAGGACGAGGTCGCGCACTCCCGGCAGTCCACGGTCAGCGGGCTGATGCTCACCTATCCGGTCCACCAGGCGGCCGACATCCTCTCCTGCAAGGGCGACGTGGTCCCGGTCGGCCTCGACCAGCTGCCCCACCTCGAACTCACCCGGACCATCGCCCGACGCTTCAACGAGCGGTACGGGAAACTCTTCCCGGAACCCGAAGCCCTCCTCTCCGCCGCGCCCCTGCTGCTCGGCACGGACGGCACGAAGATGAGCAAGAGCCGGGCCAACTCGATCCCGCTCTCCGCCACCGCCGACGAGACGGCCCGCCTCCTCAAGGGGGCGACCACGGACGCCGACCGGCACATCACCTACGACCCCGACACCCGCCCCAACGTCGCCTCCCTGGTGCTGCTGGCCGCCCTCTGCCTGGAACGGGATCCGCACGAGGTCGCGGCGGAGATCGGCGACGGCGGGGCGGCAGCGCTGAAGCGGACGGTGACCGACGCGGTCAACAGCCACCTGGAGCGCTTCCGGGCCCGGCGGGCGGAGTACGCGAAGGACCTGACGTACGTACGGTCGGTGCTCCGGGCCGGCAACGAGCGGGCGAACGCGCTGGCGGAGGCCACGCTGGACGAGGTGCGGGAGGCGATGGGCGCGTTCCGGTAGGCGGTCGCGCGAACCGGCCCCGGAACAGCGCCCGTCGACCGCGACCGCGTGCGCCGACCGCGCAAGCCGCCCGCGCAAGTCGACCGCCTGCGTCGACCGCGCAAGCCGCCCGCGTACGGGTACGCCGACCGCCACCGCGTACGCCGACCGCGCAAGCCGGTGCCGGGGCGGCGCCCCTACCGCCCCGCCACCACCGACCGCTGCCTTCGCAGCAGTTCCGCGAGGCCCCGGCGGGTGGCGGCGATGACCACCCGGTCCTGGGCGCGCAGCACGTAACCGGGGTGCAGGTCCCAGACCAGGCCGGAGGGCGGCGGTGCCGTGTCGCCCTCCGGGTCGAACGGGGGCAGGGCGGCGAGGTCCGGGTTGCGGTCGGCGGGCGGGGTGGCGTCGATGGCCAGGACCCGCCAGGCGCCCGCCCGGAACGCCTGCTCGACCGTGTGGCCCTCCAACTGCGGGTGCCCCGCGACTTCCAGCGCCGCGAACAGCATCACCTTGCGCTCGACGGGGACCGCGCCGAGGATCTGGCGGCCCATCATGGCGCCCGCGAACGCCGGGGCGGCGAGGTGGGAGACCGAGCGGGAGCGGGTCAGGGCCTGGGGGTGCGCGGTGCGCAGGGTGCGGTAGACGGCGGTGGCGAACTCGTCGTCGTACAGCCGCAGCGCGACCCTCAGGTCCGGTTTCACCGAGCGGGCGTACAGCGCCGCTTCGAGGTTCGTCGTGTCGATGCTGGTGAGCGCGAGGAGGGCGCGGGCGCGGTAGATCTTGGCCGCTTCGAGGACGCCCTCCTGGGTGACGTCGCCGATGACGGTCGGCACATGCAGGGAGCGGGCCAGCGGGATGCCGCGCGCCTCGGGGTCCTCCTCGACGACGACCACGGGGATGTCGAGTTCCCGCAGGCGTACGAGGACACGCGTACCGATCTTGCCGAGCCCCAGCAGCACCACGTGCCCCCCGAGCCCGCGCGGCGGGCGGCGCAGCGAGGAGGCCGTGCGCAGGGTGCCGAACGCCTCCAGGACGGCGGCGATCAGCAGTGGGAGCAGGAGCAGCCCGGCGATGCCGGAGAGGATCTGGATGATCTGCCGGGCGGGCGGTGCCTTCTCGGCCGGGTCGTTCATGCCCAGCAGGTCGAGGAGGGTGAGGTAGGCGGAGTGCAGCGCGGTGTCCTCGGTGGTCAACAGCGAGGCGATCACCAGCGACAGCGCGGCGAGCGCGAAGCCGAGGGTCGACCAGCGCAGCCGGCGCGAGAAGATCTGGGCGAGCGGTGCGCCCCTGCCGCCCATCCGGGTCGCGGGCCGGGCCGGGTCGGCGCGGCTGATCGCTTCGAGGACCACCGTGCCCCGGCCGGTCGCCTCGGCGACGGCGCGTTCGTCGGGCAGCAGCTGCGGGGCCTCGTCGCCACTGCTGTCCGAACCCTCCGCGCCCGCGGGGTCGTTGGTGGTGGAGGAGAGCAGGGCGAGGGTGCACAGCCCGGGATCGCCGCTGTCGCCGGGGCGCGGCGGCGGGCGTTCGGCGGCGCGCAGAAGCAGCCCCTCGGCCTGGATGATCTTGCTGCTGCCGGTCAGGGCGGTGGCGGCGAGGGCCGGGGCCGCGGTGTCGGCGTCGGACAGGACGGTGGTGGACGCGTCCAGCAGCGCCGGGTCGATGCCGGGCATGGCGACGGCCGCCGCCTGGTCGAGCAACTCCTCCAGATGGAGCCCGAGCTTGCGGTTGTAGAGCCGGATCACCAGCCGCAGACGGGGGTTGAGGCGGCGGGCGGTCAGGGCGGCGCGGATGTTGCGCTCGTCGTCGTCGTAGACGAGCGCGAGCGCGGCGGCCCGGTCGACGCCCGCCTCCTCCAGGACGTCGTCGGAGGGCTCGGGGGCCTCCATGATGCGGACGGCCTCGACCCCGGCGTTGGTGTCGCCGGAGCCGCCCCCGCCCCCGGTCCCGTTGCCGTTGGCCGTCCGGTTCATCGCCGCCGACATCCGGCCGAACAGGGCGGCAGCCCGCCCGCGTTGGGTCAGCGGGGTCTCGGGGCTGTTGGCGTCCCGGCCCGGCGGCAGGAGCAGGGTGACCCGCTCCCCGTAGACGAAACGCAGCTCCACGGCGAGCCGGCGCGCCAGGGCGTCGTCACCGCAGACGATCATGTGGCCGGAGGACGGCGGCCGTCCCGGCTGCTGAGGAAGTGGAGGCACGAAACCCAGCATGCCGTGATCCTTCCGGCTCGGTCTTCCCGATCGGTCCCGGTCAGTGTGGAGTGTTGGTGATCTTCGCATGGTGGTTCGGGACCGCCCGGTCGTTGACCCCTCCGCCGCCGGCGCCTCCCTGAGTACCCGCCAGCAGATGCCGGGGGTCCGCCGCGCGCTGGATCGCCGTTTCCACCGCGGCGATCCGGTCCGCGAGCAGCCCGAGCGCGGCCACGGCACGGGTCATGGGGTCGCCGTCCGGCCCGCCGAGCGCCTGCGTACGGACGTAGGAGGCGGTGATCGCCGCCCACCGTTCCGCCTGTTCGGCGGTGAGCATGGAGCGCAGCGCCGCCAGCTTCAGCAGATTCGCCTCGGCCCCGGTGGTGAGCGTCTGGGCCTCGCCCGCGTAGTGGTCGTCGATGACGGCGGACAGTTCCCCGTCGTTCATGACGGGCACGATCCGCTCGGCAATCTTGTTCATGTTGCGGTACGAACCCTGGAGCCGGAACGGCGGCTCGGTGCGCGTCGCGTCCGTCTGCGCGGCCGAGGCGATATACGCGGCGTTGACCGCGAGCACGGTGTCCCGGGCCGTGAGCAGATGCCGCAGCACTGCCAGGATCCGGTCCAACTCAGCTGCCGAGTAGAGGTGTTCCAGGTTCTCGGCGCGTGCCGAAGGATCGCTGCCGCCCGCCAGCCGCACCAGCAGCGCCAGATCGTCCCGGGAGCGGGCGGCGAGCGGGGCGAGGACCGGGTTGGCGGTCAGCGCGTTCTCCACGAAGCTCAGCGCGAAGACGTCCTCGCGACCGCTCAGCACCTCGCCCAGGTTCCACACGTCGGCCCGGTTGGCGAGCATGTCGGGGATCCGGAACTGCTCGCCGGACTCGGTGTACGGGTTGCCCGCCATGCACACCGCGAACCGCTTGCCCCGCAGGTCGTAGCTGCGCGGCTCGCCGTCCCGTACGCCCTCGATCCGGCGCGTGGCGTCGCACAACGGGATGAACTTCTGGAGCAGTTCGGGCGAGGTGTGCTGGATGTCGTCGAGGTAGAGGAGCGTGTTGTTGCCCGCCTCCAGCGCGAAGTTGATCTTCTCGATCTCCTGCCGGGCGGTGGCGCTGGGCGCCTGGTCCGGGTCGAGGGAGGTCACGTCGTGGCCCAGGTTCGGCCCGCTGATCTTGACGAGGACCATCCCGAGCCGGTCCGCGACGTACTCCATCAGCGTCGTCTTGCCGTAACCGGGCGGCGAGACGAGCAGGAGCAGGCCCTGCGAGTCGGTGCGCCGGTCGGCGTCGGCGGTGCCGAGCTGCTTGGCGAGGCTGTCGCCGATCAGCGGCAGGTACACCTCGTCGAGCAGCCGGTTGCGGACGAACGCCGACATCACGCGCGGCCGGTGGTCGTCCAGCCGCAGCCGGCCGCGCTCGGCGGTCACCACGGAGGTGCGCAGCCGCTGGTAGGCGCGGAAGCCGGGCACGATGTCGGTGCGGAACTCGGCGGTACGGGAGAGGAGTTCGTCGATCCGTACGGTGAGGGCCCCGCCACCCGCGATGCGCGGGTGGTCGCCGAGGAGGCCCTCCAGCCGTACGGTGAGCGGCGCGTCGCACGCGTACCGCTCCAGGTCCGGGCAGAGCTCCACCGCGACGGCCTCCGCCAGATCGCCGCCGATGCCGTGCCCGCTTCCGGGCCCGCTTCCGGCCCCCGTGGACCCGACGGCCCCCGTCGACTCGGCGTACGGGACGAGCCAGCCCTCCACGAGCTGCTTGCGGGCGGCCAGGTCGTCGCCCAGGGCCGCCAGGTCCTCGGCGTACGCGTCGGGCCCGGCGGCCCGGTGGAACCCGTCGAGGAACGCCCGGGTCGCGGCGGACCGGACGAACCCGGCGGGTCCGCTGGTCAGCTCCTCGAAGAGGTACGCGGCGACCGCCTCGGGCCGCGCCCCGTCCGACGCGGCGGGGGAGTGCCCGATCGCCGTCGCCCACTCCTCCTGGAGCACGGCGATGGCCGGGGCCAGGCCGAAGGTGTCGCGGGCGCGGGCCAGCGACACCGCCCGCCGCGCCCAGGCCGTGCGCTGCGCCGCGTCCACGCCGTACGCCCAGAACAGCTGGGCGGCCGCCCGCGCCCCCGGCTCGTGGCGCAGCAGCCCGGCGTCCGCGTGCAGGCGCAGCAGGGCGGCCAGGATCGCGGTGGCGTCCTCGTCGTGGACGCCCCGCGTGTACCCCTCGTCGTACGCCTCGGCGGCCGACTCCCGTACCAGCCTGCTCAGTTCGACGGCCGTCAGTGAGGTGAGCCGGTCCGCCCCGTGCTCGTCGAGGAGGCGGGCGGCGAGGTGCTCGGCGCGGTAGACGGCGGCGTTCTCCGAGGGGAGCGACTGCTCCCAGTACGGCCGGGCGGCCGTGAACGCCGGGTCGGTGACGGGGGCCCGGTAGTCGGTCCCGGTCAGCGCGAAGGCCAGCCGGTCGCCGGAGGGTACGAGCGTCAGGTCGAACGGCTGGGTGTTCACCGCGAACCGGTGCCGGCCCAGCTTGATCACGGACCCGCCGTCGGCGTACAGCTCGGTACGGTCGCGCAGGGCGCGGCCCGCCTCCTGCCGGGCCGCCTTCAGCCGCCCGTCCAGCTCCTCCGCCCGTACCGGGTCACCGAGTTCGCGCAGTTCGTCGCCCGTACGGCGGATCTTGGCGACCATCGGGTCGGAGGCGAAGTAGGTGTGGACGGCGTCGAGATCGTCGAGCGCGGCCACCCGCCGGGTGATGGTCTCCAGCACCCGGTCCGCCGACCCGGCCAGCCGCTCCGCGCGCCGCGCCCGCTCGTCCTGGAGCGTCTGCTTGCGCGCGGAGAACGCCTCGTACGCCTCGGTGCGGCGCTCGGCCAGCTCGGCGAGGAAGTCGTCGAACTCCGCGAACCGCGACTCCAGGTTCTCCAACTGGAGCAGCAGCCTCGCCAGTTGGTCGTCACATGCCTCGGGCGAGTCGGCGGCGGCCAGCGCGCCCGTCACCGCCTGCCCGAGCAGCGCGAACTCGGCGGCGAACTCGGCCCGCCCCTCCTTGGACAGCAGCTCCCGGCGGCGCGCGTCCAGCGTGGCGCGGGCCCGGTTCGCCCCGCCCAGCACCTCCGCGATCCGCTCCAGGATCGAGGTGCGCACGGTGGCGTCGCCGATGTCGAGACCGGCGACGACGTCCGTGACGGTGGCAAGGCCCTCCGTCATTCCCGCCAGCCGGTCGGTCACGGCGGAGGCGTCCCGTACGGTTTCCAGCGCCCCCGCGTCGGCCACGAGCCCTGCGATGTCCGCGTGATACCCGTCGAACGCGTCCTCGCGCGCGAGGAACGACACGGCCCGCTGCGCGGCGGAGGCGATGTCGTCCTCGGTCCGGGCCGACAGCTCCGCGATCCGCTCGACGTCGGCGTACCGCATCTCGCCGACCGTCGCCAAGTGCCCGTGTGCCTGGCGCAGTTCGGTCAGCCGCTCGACCCAAGCAGAAGCCGACCCGGGCACCTCGCCGCGCACCCGCCGCACCAGCGCGGTGATGCGGCCGGCGGTCTCCTCCAGCGCGTCGGCGGCCCGCCGGGTCAGCTCCTGTACGGCGGTGAACTCGGCCAGCACCTGCTGCGCGGTGGCCCGCAGTTCGTCCAACGGCTGACCAAGATCGCCCAGTTCGGGGTCGGACAGCCAGTGGTAGCGGTCCTGGGCGCGGGCGCAGTCGGCGGCGAGCTGCCCGTACACGGCGGTGGTCGGCGTCATGTCCCGTACGCCGTGGGCGAGGGCGAGGCAGTCCGAGATCCCGCGTACGAGATCGGCGTTGCCGGTCCGGGCGAGCGGGCCGGTCCCGGCGGGGCGGGCGGCGGCGTAGGTGTCGGAGACGTACGGGGTCTGCCAGCGCTGCAACGGGTGCACACGGGCCGGCCCGTCCGGGTTGTCCCGGAGCAGGATCAGCGTCCCGTCGTCCAGCAGCGCGTGCCCGCGCCCGGTGAGCGGGGTGGCGACCTCCTGGCGGATCAGGTTGTACGGGAGGAGGAGGCTGCGGAGGCCGTCGCGGGAGCGGAAGACGTAGAGCACGTCCTCGCCGTTGGGCGAGCGGACGGCGCCCTCGAAGACCGGCTCGGTCAGCTCCTCGGCGGTGTCGAAGGTCTTCGCGGTGCCGGTGGTGAGGTAGTAGCCGCCGGGGAAGATGATCCCCTGGTCCTCGGGGAGCCGGTGGCAGGACGGTCCGATGCCGTCGAGCCGTTCGACCGTGGACAGCAGGGAGTTGAAGACGAGGTGGCGCCAGGCCGTCTCCTTGTACGGCCGCACGCGCAGCAGGACCAGCGGCCCGACCTCCGCGTACTCGACGTCGGCGTCCGCCAGCGACTGCAACGGCTCGTCGACGGGCTCCTCGTAGATCCCGTCCGGCGACTCGGTGTCGTCGGTGACCTTGACGGTGAGGGTGCCGCCGAGCGTGTCGACGAAGAGGCCGCCGCTCTTGCCGATGGCGATGTGCGGGTGTCGACCGGGGATGTGGGCGTCGCGCCCGGCGACGGTCCAGTCGAAGTCGTGCGAGGGCGGGAAGACGTGATCGCGCTCGCCCTGCGCGTCGAGGAACGCCCCCGGCGAGCCGTCCGGGCCGAGCGCCCAGCGCAGCACCCGGATGTCCTCGGCGTTCTCGCCGGTCCGGAAGACGGCGAGAAGCTTGCCGCCCGCCCGGCGCAGGCGGAGGAGGCGGGCGTCGCGGAAGTAGCGGTGGAGGGAGGAGAACTCGCGCCGGAACCCGTCGTCGTCGAGGAGGGTGGCGTCCGGTGCGGGCGCCCCCTCCTCGGGTGAGGTGTCCTCGGGGGAGGCGTCCCGTACGAGGAGGACGTCCTCGACGCCGGCCTCGCCCCGGGCTCCGGGCCCGCGCTCGAATCCGAAGAGCAACTGGCTGCCGACGGCGATGAGATCACGGGGGGTCGAGGCCTGCTCGGTGCGGAGCTGCTCGGTGGCGAGGAGCCGCAGTCCGGTGGAGCCGAACTCCTCGGTCCGCCGTACGTTGAGCGCCTGTGCCCGCCGCACGAGCTCGCCGGCCTGTGCGGAGAGCCGCCGCCGCAGCACCTCGTAGGCACCGGCGTCCACGACGCCACGGTCGCCCTGCTCGCCCTGGGGCGGGGTGGCGGTGTCCGTGGCGGTGGCGGTGATGTCGCTGTCCATGCGTACGGCTCTCCCTACGTGTTCTGCTCTTCGACGCGAATCCCGCGGGCCGGTGGGCCGGCACATCTCCAGCCCGTCCGGCGTTTGAGGACGGAACCCCCGGCCTGGGTGAGCCTGCCCTGACGGGCGGACCCGGCCCTGGTGCGCCCACCCCCGTGGGACGCACACCCAGACCTTCCGGCCCCCCGGGCCAAGGGTTCCGTCCTCAAGCGCCGGACGGGCTTGATCGGTGCGGGCGGGGGGTTACCCCGTCGCTCCCGCCCCGTTCAGGGACACACCCGCGGGAGCCGCCTTCGTACCGTTCGTCACCGAAGACACCGGCAGATCCGCAAGCCCCAACTCCCGCGCCGCCGCCAGCAACTGCTCCACCTGGCCCGACGCCGCCCCCGACGACCCCATGATCCGCATCAGCAGCGCCGACACCGTCAGGTTCTGCACATCACCCGTGGAGACCGACCCCAGCACCCGGCTCAGGTCGTCCGTGAAGGACGACGAGCCGTCCAGCCACGGCCCCGCCAACGCCTGCGCCGTCTGCGAGTTGTCGACGAACCCGTCGACCGCCTTGCCGAGCGAGACCGACGAGACCAGCCGGTCGAAGAAGACCGAGTCGCCCCCGACGATGTCGATGTCGGCGTTCTCCAGGCCCGTCGCCAGGACCGAAGCCTGCGCCTCGGCGACCTGCCGCTGCACGTCCAGGCCGGCCAGCCGGATCTCCTTCTCCGCGTCGAGCCGCAGGCGGTACTCCTCGTGCCCGCGCGACGCCTCGTCCAGCGCCGCCATCGCGGCCGCCTTCTCCGTGAGCCCCGCGGCCTCCGCCTTCAGCTTCTCGCCGATGACCGCCGCGTCCGCCGACGCCTGGGCCTGCGTACCCTCCGCGTCCGCGAGCGCCTTGAGCCGCGCGCCCTCCGCCTCGGCCTTGAGCCGGGCCGCCGTCGCCTCGGCCTCCGCGAGACCGGCCTTCTCTGTGACGTCCGCCTCCGCGTCGCGGACCTGCACCGCGGCGAGCCCCGGCGCGGCCGTCTCGGCCTGGATGCCCTCCGCCAGCCGGAGCTTGGCCTGCGCGTCCAGGTCCGCGGTCTTGAGCCGCGCCTCGGCGAGCGTGAGCTGCTCGGCCGCCAGGTGCGTGGAGGCCGCTTCCGCCGCCTCTGCCGCCTTGATGTCCTTGACCAGCTTTTCCTGCGCCTCCGCCTCGGCGGCGATGATGACCGACTTACGGGCCCGCTCGGCGTCCTCGACGGCGCGCAGGGTGAGGATCGACTCCTCCTGCTCGGCGACCGTACGGTCCACCGCGATCCGCTCGCGGATGACGTCGGCGACCTCGCGACGCTCGGCCTCGACCTCCTTCGTGGCGGCGATCCGGTTCAGCTCGGTCTCGCGCTCACGCCCGATGACCTCCAGCATCCGGTCCTTCTCGATGCGCTCGCTCTCGACGGCGATGACGCGCTCGCGGTTCTTCTGCGCGACGGCGATCTCCCGCGCCTGGTTCTCGCGCTGGATGCCGAGCTGCTCCTCGGTCTTGATGAACGCGCTCTGCGAACCGAGCCGCTCCTCCTCCTGCACCCGGGCGGTGGCGGCTTCCTCGCGGGCCCGCAGGGTCTCGACCTCGCGGCGCTGCTTGATCTCGGCCTCGGCCTGCCGGCGCTCCAGCTCCAGGATCGTCTCGCGGGCGTCGACGTCCTGCCGGGTGATCTCCTTCTGCTCGGTGCGCTGGAACTCGTTGGTCCGCACGTGCTCGATCGCGGTCAGCTCGGTGATCTTCCGGATGCCCTGGGCGTCCAGGATGTTGGAGCCGTCGAGCTGCGCCATCGGGGTCTGCTCAAGGAAGTCGATCGCGGCGTCGTCGAGGTGGTAGCCGTTCAGGTCGGTGCCGATGACCTGGATGATCCGGTCCCGGAACTCCTCACGCTTGGTGTACAGGTCGACGAAGTCGAGCTGCTTGCCGACCGTCTTGAGGGCCTCGGAGAACTTCGCCGCGAAGAACTCCTGGATGGCGGCCTTGTCACTGGCCCGCTGCGTACCGATGGACTGCGCGACCTTGATGACGTCCTCGACGGTCTTGTTGACCCGGACGAAGAAGGTGATCTGGATGTCGGCGCGGATGTTGTCCTGGCAGATCAGTCCCTCGCGCCCGGCGCGGTGGATCTCGATCTTCTTCACCGAGATGTCCATCGTCTCGGCCTTGTGGAGCACGGGCAGGACGACGGCCCCGGTGAAGGTGACGTCGACCTTCTTGGTCTTGGAGATGATCAGCGCCTTGCCCTGCTCGACCTTGCGGAACAGCCGGGTGATGACGAAGGCGATGGCGATGACGACGAGCAGGACAACGGCGATGAGCACGCCGATGCCCAAGGAGATGGCATCCATAGAAGAGTCCTTGGCGGCTGGTGGGTACGGAAATGGCACAGGGCGGTACGGCGGTGACCGCGGTTACGGAGAACGGAGACGGGCCGGACGAACGTCGGCCGGTCGCCCCGGACCGAGCGCCGCTGTCAGCCGGCCGGGCCGGGATCGAGCGCCGCGTCGTAGGGCGCGACCCAGAAGAACTCGCCGTCCTCGTCGTACGCGTAGAGGAGCCCGGAGCCGCCCATGACGAGCGGCGCTTCCTCGGCGCCCGGCCCGGAGAGCCGGGAGGGGGACGTGAACGACGCGGCCCGGCGGACCTGCACGATGGCCGTCGATCCGTCGCGCGACACGACCTCGGCCTGGCCGAAGGCCGCGGTGACGGAGCCGGTGCGGATCGTGCAGATGCTCCCGACGAAGTCCAGCCGCGATGGCGGAGGTTCCGCCGGGAAATACCGGCGGAAGCGGTGGACGAGGAGGCGGACGGCCGCCCAGGCGAGCAGCAGCGACCCGGCGAGCACGGCGACCGCGAGCACGGCGCGGGTGGCGCTGCCGGTGTCGCTCTGGCGGAGCAGGACCGTACCGGTCAGGCTGCCGAACCAGGCGAAGACGACCAGCAGGGAGATCGAGACGGAGACCGGGACACCGCCGAAGCCGACCGGGCCGGTGTCGAGGTCCCCGTCGAAGGAGTCGTGGCCGGCGGCCCCGGCCAGCACCAGCAGCCAGAAGCAGACGACGACCACGAGAGCGGCGCCGAAGATGACGGCGGGGAATCCGGTCGCCGCGTTCAGGAACTCGTCCATCGGTCCCACCTCCCCTGCGGTTCTGCGCGCGGCCCTGAGGCGGTGCGCGTCCGTGATCCGGTACGGGGGTGGCGAGCGGCTGGTCGCCGAGCGGTCGAGCGGTGCGCGGCGGGGCGGCGGGGGGGGGGGCCCGGCGCCCGCGGCGTGGTCGTAACGTGCCGCGGCTGCCGGGGCGTTCCCCCTCGGAAGCCCTCTCGCCGACTCTCTCTCCCGGACTGTCCTCGATCCCCCGTGGACGGTCCGGGATCCGAGCGTCGAGAGGGGTTTCCGCTCCCCCGTCCCCCGGTTTCCCCCGCCCCCGGGTTCCCCCGTGAGCCGCCAGCCGCCCCCGCGCCCCCCCCCCCCGGGGAGAACTTAGGGGGTAGTACCGCTAAAGGAAAAAGGAACGAAGTACACCCACAAACAAAA
>NZ_JAFEUF010000115.1 GCF_016901035.1 Streptomyces durocortorensis | reverse complement strand
GGGGGAGGGGGAGTGGGGCGCTTCCGTACCCGGCCAGGTGGTCCCTGGGCTCCTGTCAGGCCCCGTTGCCGTCTTGCCCGTCGTCATCGGCCCTCCTCCCGTACGGGCTCGAAGGACGCCGCCACCGACGCCATGTCCCGTACCGCCGAAGGCTCGCGGCCGCCGCCCCGCTCCCGCCCTGTCGCCCCCGCCGGGGCGGCCGCCTCCGGGTCCTCCGGGGTCAGCAGCTCCGCGATGTCCAGCACGTGGTAGCCGCGCATCGAGGGCAGGCAGCTGCCCCGGACCGGGCCGATCGCGCCCGCCCAGTCCGGCGGAATGGCGCTCTCCCCGTTCAGCGCTCCGGCCAGGGCCCCGGCCACCGCCGCCGTCGTGTCCGCGTCCCTGCCCATGTTGACGGCCGTGAGCACCGCCGTCCGGAAGTCCCCGCGCGCCGCCGTGAACGCCCCGAACGCCAGGCCCACCGCCTCCGGCGCGAGGTCCGTCCACGGGTAGCCGGCGATCACCACCGCCGAGCGCACCGCACGCTCCATCGTGAGCCGGTCGGGGTAGGGGCGCTGGGCCGCCGCCACCGCCCGGCGCAGCGAGCGGGCCGTCCAGGAGTCCATCGGGACCACCGAGAGTGCGGCCGCGATCACCGAGGCGAGGCCCGAGCCGACCATGGCCGCCGCGACCCCGGCCGCCACCGCCTGGCCCCCGTAGATCCCCTCGCCCTCGTGGCTGACCCGGCCGTCCACCGCGACCAGCCGGGCCGCCTCGGACGGACGGCCCGCCGCGAAGACGCCGAAGGGCGCCGCCCGCATCGCGAGCCCGTCGCTCCAGGCGTGCCGGTGCTGGGCCGAGATCGGCGCGGCCAGGCCCCGGCGGAGGTTCTCCAGGGTGCCGCGCTCGCTGAACCCGGCCCCCCGGAACGGGCCCTCGTCCAGATCGGCGATCCAGTGGTGCCAGGCCCGCTCCACATGGGTGACGTCGAGCGCCGAGCCGTGCCGGGCCAGCAGCAGCCCGGAGAAGATCGCGTACTCCGTGTCGTCGGTGCCCGCCGGGTCGTCGCTCACGAACCCCTCGATCCGCCCCCAGCGGCTGCGGATCTCGGAGGGCCGCAGGTTCTCCGCCGGGGCGCCGAGCGCGTCCCCGACCGCCAGCCCCAGCAGCGCACCCCTGGCCCGGTCATTGCCGATGGTCGTATGCATCGCGCACCCTTCCGCTCGTCCGGCGAGTCCGAGCCCGAGTCGGACCGGGTCCGTTTCCGGGCCCTGTCCGCATCTGTGCCACGCGGAGGGCCGGGGGAGGCGGAAATCGCCGGGAAAGGGGCCGGTCGGATGACGGGCGGGATAGCTGAGGCTGACCTTTCTTCCCAGGTCACAGGGGTCGTAGGGCAGCCTTGCCTTCCTGGCGGCGGACCCTCGGACGGCGTACATTGGACTTTGTCGAAAGTTGTACTGAGTTTGGGGAGTAGCGAGTCGTGGCCATCATCGAGACCGACGCCGTCCTGCACGAGGCGCACCGGGACAACCACACCCACCGGGATGTGAACGGCGGCTGGCTGCGCCCCGCCGTCTTCGGCGCGATGGACGGCCTGGTCTCCAACCTCGCCCTGATGACCGGCGTCGCCGGCGGTGCCGTCTCGCAGCAGACCATAGTGATCACCGGGCTCGCGGGTCTTGCCGCCGGGGCGTTCTCCATGGCGGCGGGCGAATACACCTCCGTCGCCTCCCAGCGCGAACTGGTCGAGGCCGAGCTGGACGTCGAGCGCCGCGAGCTGCGTAAGCACCCCAAGGACGAGATGGCCGAGCTGGCCGCGCTCTACGAGTCCCGGGGCGTGGACGCCCCGCTGGCCCGCGAGGTCGCCCGGCAGCTGTCGCGCGACCCGGAACAGGCGCTGGAGATCCACGCCCGCGAGGAACTCGGCATCGACCCGGGCGACCTGCCCTCGCCGTTGGTCGCCGCCGTCTCGTCGTTCGGCGCGTTCGCGCTGGGCGCCCTGCTGCCCGTCCTGCCCTACCTCCTCGGCGCGAGCGCCCTGTGGCCCGCCGTGCTGCTCGCGCTCCTCGGCCTCTTCGCCTGCGGCGCGGTCGTGGCCCGGGTGACGGCCCGCAGCTGGTGGTTCAGCGGTCTGCGCCAGCTCGCCCTCGGTGGTGCGGCGGCCGCGCTGACGTACGGGCTCGGCACCCTGTTCGGCGTCGCCGTCGGGTGACCCCCGCGGGGCGGCCCGGTGAACGGCGTAACCGGGCCGCCCGAGCAGCGCAACGCTCCGGCAACCCGTGTGACGTACGTCTTGGCGCCGCCCACTGGGCGTGACGGGCTGCACAGCCGTAAAATGAGACGCTATGCAGCGCTACACATAAGTAGCCGTTACTCGGTGGTTTCGTTTCCCCGGCCACCGGGCAAGAGCCGTAAGCACCGCAGGCAACGACGCCTGCTCTCTGCGACTCCCGGGCGCCGATCGTTCCGACAGCGACCCACCTTCTGGTCAGCCGGTCATCTCTGGTCACCCAGTCACTTCCGGTCACCACGGTGTCCGTATGTTGGAACAAGCCTTCCGCTTCTTGAGAAGCGCCCCATCATGTAACCTGCACGAAATTTCGCAGAGGGCCAACGTCGTCCCTCGGCACCGCAAATGCCACGACGACGACGGGAGAGCCGATGCGTATCGACGCCTGGTCGCCCATGGACGGTCGCCCCGCCCAGCAGGGGATGTACGACCCCCGTAACGAGCACGACGCCTGTGGCGTCGGGTTCGTGGCCACTCTGACCGGTGTGGCCAGCCATGAGCTGGTCGAGCAGGCGCTGACCGTACTGCGCAACCTCGAACACCGCGGCGCCACCGGCTCCGAGCCCGATTCCGGCGACGGCGCCGGCATCCTCTGCCAGGTCCCGGACGCCTTCCTGCGCGCCGAGACCCCTTTTGAGCTTCCCGAGGCCGGCTCGTATGCCGTGGGCATCGCCTTCCTCCCCGCCGACGACTCCACCGAGGCCGTCCGCACGATCGAGAAGATCGCGACCCAGGAGGGCCTGAAGGTCCTCGGCTGGCGCGACGTCCCGGTCACCCCCGAACTTCTCGGCAACGGCGCGCGCGCCACCATGCCGACCTTCCGCCAGGTCTTCGTCGCCGACGGCGAGTCCACCGGCATCGTCCTGGACCGCAAGGCGTTCGTCCTGCGCAAGCGTGCCGAGCGTGAGGCCGGGGTGTACTTCCCCTCGCTCTCCGCCCGCACCCTCGTCTACAAGGGCATGCTCACCACCGGGCAGCTGGAGCCGTTCTTCCCGGACCTCTCCGACCGCCGCTTCGCCTCCACGGTCGCGCTGGTCCACTCCCGGTTCTCCACCAACACCTTCCCGAGCTGGCCGCTGGCCCACCCGTACCGCTTCGTCGCGCACAACGGCGAGATCAACACGGTCAAGGGCAACCGCAACTGGATGAAGGCCCGCGAGTCCCAGCTCGCCTCCAGCCTCTTCGGCCAGGCGCAGCTCGACCGGATCTTCCCCGTCTGCACCCCGGACGCCTCCGACTCGGCCTCCTTCGACGAGGTCCTGGAGCTGCTCCACCTCGGCGGCCGCTCGCTGCCGCACGCCGTGCTGATGATGGTCCCCGAGGCGTGGGAGAACCACGACTCGATGGACCCGGCCCGGCGCGCCTTCTACCAGTACCACTCCGCGATGATGGAGCCCTGGGACGGCCCGGCCTGCGTCACCTTCACCGACGGCGTCCAGGTCGGCGCGGTCCTCGACCGCAACGGTCTGCGCCCCGGCCGCTACTGGGTCACCGACGACGGCCTCGTCGTCCTCTCCTCCGAGGTCGGCGTCCTCGACATCGACCCGGCCAAGGTCGTCCGCAAGGGCCGCCTCCAGCCCGGCCGGATGTTCCTCGTCGACACCGCCGAGCACCGCATCATCGAGGACGACGAGATCAAGGCGTCCCTCGCCGCCGAGCAGCCCTACCAGGAGTGGCTGGAGACCGGCGAGATCGAGCTGAGCGACCTGCCCGAGCGTGAGCACATCGTGCACACCCACGCCTCGGTCACCCGCCGCCAGCAGACCTTCGGCTACACCGAGGAAGAGCTCCGTGTCATCCTCGCGCCGATGGCCCGCACCGCCGGTGAGCCGCTCGGCTCCATGGGCACCGACTCGCCGATCGCCGCGCTCTCCGCGCGCCCCCGGCTGCTCTTCGACTACTTCACCCAGCTCTTCGCCCAGGTCACCAACCCGCCGCTGGACGCCATCCGCGAGGAGCTCGTCACCTCGCTGCGCTCCTCGCTCGGCCCGCAGGGCAACATCCTGGAGCCGACCGCCGCCGCGGCCCGCAGCGTCACGCTGCCCTTCCCGGTGATCGACAACGACGAGCTCGCCAAGCTGATACACATCAACGCCGACGGCGACATGCCGGGCATGAAGGCCGCCACGCTGGCCGGCCTCTACCGGGTGAGCGGCGGCGGCGACACGCTCGCCGCCCGTCTCGACGAGATCTGTACCGAGGTCGACGCCGCCATAGAGGACGGCGCCCGACTCATCGTCCTCTCCGACCGGCACTCCGACGCCGAGCACGCGCCGATCCCCTCGCTGCTGCTCACCTCCGCCGTCCACCACCACCTCATCCGCACCAAGCAGCGCACCCAGGTGGGCCTGCTGGTCGAGGCCGGGGACGTCCGCGAGGTCCACCACGTCGCGCTGCTCATCGGCTACGGCGCCGCCGCGGTCAACCCGTACCTCGCCATGGAGTCCGTCGAGGACCTGGTCCGCGCCGGCACCTTCATCGAGAACATCGAGGCCGAGCAGGCCATCCGGAACCTGATCTACGCGCTCGGCAAGGGCGTCCTGAAGGTCATGTCCAAGATGGGCATCTCCACCGTCGCCTCCTACCGGGGCGCGCAGGTCTTCGAGGCCGTCGGCCTGGACGAGGCCTTCGTCGCGACGTACTTCAACGGCACCGCCACCAAGATCGGCGGCGCGGGCCTGGACGTCGTCGCCAAGGAGGTCGCCGCCCGGCACACCAAGGCGTACCCCGCCTCCGGCATCGCGGCCTCGCACCGCGCGCTGGATATCGGCGGCGAGTACCAGTGGCGGCGCGAGGGCGAACCGCACCTGTTCGACCCGGAGACGGTCTTCCGCCTCCAGCACGCCACCCGCAACCGGCGCTACGACATCTTCAAGCAGTACACGGACCGGGTGAACGAGCAGTCCGAGCGCCTCATGACGCTCCGCGGCCTCTTCGGCTTCGACTCCGGCCGCGAGCCGATCTCCATCGACGAGGTCGAGCCCGCGTCCGAGATCGTCAAGCGGTTCTCCACCGGCGCCATGTCGTACGGCTCGATCTCCCGCGAGGCGCACGAGACGCTCGCCATCGCGATGAACCAGCTCGGCGGCAAGTCCAACACCGGCGAGGGCGGCGAGGACCCCGACCGCCTGTACGACCCGGAGCGCCGCTCCTCCATCAAGCAGGTCGCCTCCGGCCGCTTCGGTGTGACCAGCGAATACCTGGTCAACGCGGACGACATCCAGATCAAGATGGCCCAGGGCGCCAAGCCCGGCGAGGGCGGCCAGCTGCCCGGCCACAAGGTCTACCCGTGGGTCGCCAAGACGCGTCACTCGACGCCCGGCGTCGGCCTCATCTCGCCGCCGCCGCACCACGACATCTACTCCATCGAAGACCTCGCCCAGCTGATCCACGACCTCAAGAACGCCAACCCCGTGGCCCGCATCCACGTGAAGCTGGTCTCCGAGGTCGGCGTCGGCACGGTCGCCGCCGGTGTCTCCAAGGCGCACGCGGACGTCGTCCTCATCTCCGGTCACGACGGCGGAACGGGCGCCTCCCCGCTCACCTCCCTCAAGCACGCGGGCGGCCCCTGGGAGCTCGGCCTCGCCGAGACCCAGCAGACCCTGCTGCTCAACGGCCTGCGCGACCGCATCGTCGTGCAGACCGACGGCCAGCTCAAGACCGGCCGCGACGTCGTCATCGCCGCGCTGCTGGGCGCCGAGGAGTTCGGTTTCGCGACCGCGCCGCTCGTCGTCTCCGGCTGCGTCATGATGCGCGTCTGCCACCTGGACACCTGCCCGGTCGGTATCGCCACCCAGAACCCGGTGCTCCGCGACCGGTTCTCCGGCAAGGCCGAGTACGTCGTCAACTTCTTCGAGTTCATCGCCGAAGAGGTCCGCGAGATCCTCGCCGAGCTGGGCTTCCGCTCCATCGAGGAGGCCGTCGGCCACGCCGAACTCCTCGACACCGACCGGGCGATCACCCACTGGAAGGCGCAGGGCCTGGATCTGGCTCCGCTCTTCCACGTGCCCGAGCTGCCCGAGGGCGCGGTCCGCCACCGGATCATCGAGCAGGACCACGGTCTGACCAAGGCGCTCGACAACCAGCTGATCAAGCTGGCCGCCGACGCGCTGGGAGCCGACAGCACCGAGGCCGCCCGGCCGGTCCGGGCCCAGGTCGCGATCCGCAACATCAACCGGACCGTCGGCACGATGCTCGGCCACGAGGTGACCAAGAAGTTCGGTGGTCCGGGCCTGCCCGAGAACACCATCGACATCACCTTCACCGGCTCGGCCGGCCAGTCCTTCGGCGCGTTCGTGCCGCGCGGCATCACCCTGCGCCTGGAGGGCGACGCCAACGACTACGTCGGCAAGGGCCTCTCCGGCGGCCGTGTGATCGTCCGCCCGGACCGGGGCGCCGACCACCTCGCCGAGTTCTCCACCATCGCCGGCAACACCATCGGCTACGGGGCGACCGGCGGCGAGATCTTCCTCCGCGGCCGCACCGGCGAACGCTTCTGCGTCCGCAACTCCGGGGCCCTCGTCGTCTCCGAAGGCGTCGGCGACCACGGCTGCGAGTACATGACCGGCGGCCACGCGGTCGTCCTCGGCGAGACCGGCCGCAACTTCGCCGCCGGTATGTCGGGCGGTGTCGCGTACGTCATCGACCTGAACCCCGACAACGTCAACGTCGGCAATCTCGGCGCGGTCGAGGAGCTGGACGACACCGACAGGCAGTGGCTGCACGACGTCGTGCGCCGCCACCACGAGGAGACCGGCTCCACCGTCGCCGAGAAGCTCCTCGCCGAGTGGGACACCGCCGTGACCCGCTTCAGCAAGATCATCCCGTCCACGTACAAGGCAGTGCTCGCCGCCAAGGACGCCGCTGAGCTCGCCGGTCTCTCCGAGCAGGAGACCACCGAGAAGATGATGGAGGCGGCGACCCATGGCTGACCCCAAGGGCTTCCTGACCACCGGACGCGAGGTCGCCCAGACCCGCCCCGTGGCCGAGCGCGTCAAGGACTGGAACGAGGTCTACGTTCCGGGCTCGCTGCTCCCGATCATCAGCAAGCAGGCCGGCCGCTGCATGGACTGCGGCATCCCGTTCTGCCACAACGGCTGTCCGCTGGGGAACCTCATCCCCGAGTGGAACGACTACGCCTACCGCGAGGACTGGACCGCCGCCTCCGAGCGGCTGCACGCCACGAACAACTTCCCGGAGTTCACCGGGCGGCTGTGCCCGGCCCCCTGCGAGTCGGCGTGCGTGCTCGGCATCAACCAGCCGGCCGTCACCATCAAGAACGTCGAGGTCTCCATCATCGACAAGGCGTGGGAGAGCGGCGACGTCACCCCGCAGCCGCCCGAGCGCCTCTCCGGCAAGACCGTCGCGGTCATCGGCTCCGGACCGGCGGGACTCGCCGCCGCCCAGCAGCTGACCCGGGCCGGCCACACCGTCGTCGTCTACGAGCGCGCGGACCGCATCGGGGGCCTGCTGCGCTACGGCATCCCCGAGTTCAAGATGGAGAAGTCGCACATCAACCGCCGCATCGAGCAGATGCGCCTGGAAGGCACCAAGTTCCGTACGGGGGTGGAGATCGGCCAGGACATCGACGCCGCCAAGCTCCGCCGCCGCTACGACGCGGTCGTCATCGCGGCCGGCGCCACCGTCTCCCGCGACCTGCCCGTTCCCGGCCGTGAGCTGGGCGGCATCCACTTCGCGATGGAGTACCTGCCGCTCGCCAACAAGGTGCAGGAGGGCGACCTCACCGTTCCCCCGATCACCGCCGAGGGCAAGCACGTCGTCGTCATCGGCGGCGGCGACACCGGCGCCGACTGCGTCGGCACCGCCCACCGCCAGGGCGCGGCCTCCGTCACCCAGCTGGAGATCATGCCGAAGCCGGGCGAGGAGCGGAACCCCGGCCAGCCGTGGCCGACCTTCCCGATGCTCTACAAGGTCACCTCCGCGCACGAGGAGGGCGGCGAGCGGGTCTACTCCGTCTCCACCACCCACTTCGAGGGCGACGAGGACGGAAACGTCGCGGCCCTCCACCTGGTCGAGGTCGAGTTCAAGGACGGTAAGCTGGAGCAGAAGCCCGGCACGGAGCGGCGCATCCCCGCGCAGCTCGTCACGCTCGCCATGGGCTTCACCGGAACCGACCAGTCCAACGGTCTGGTCCAGCAGTTCGGCCTGGAGCTCGACCAGCGCGGCAACGTCGCCCGCGACGAGAGCTACGCGACCAACGTCGACGGCGTCTTCGTCGCCGGTGACGCGGGACGCGGCCAGTCGCTGATCGTCTGGGCGATCGCCGAGGGCCGCTCCGCCGCCCGCGGAGTGGACCGCTTCCTGACCGGGACCAGCGCCCTGCACGCGCCGATCCGCCCGACGGACCGGTCCCTGCTGGTCTGAGCACCACCCGGGTTCCCCCTGGGCCACGCGGCCCGGGGGCACCCCCTTGATACGTCCCGTACAACGGCGTACGGAACTGAACGCGGCGCCTGCCTGTCCCCGACCGGACTCAGCGGGCGCCGTGGCGCGTCCGGGGCCGTTTTCCCCGGGGGCGACGGCGACTTTCCCCCGGGGCGGCGGCCTCGACAGCGGACGGGCGGGCCGGTGGGGAGGGCCGTGTGCCCGGGGCCCGGCCGTGGCCTACGCTCGAACTCCGCAGAACGCGGAACGCGGAACGCAGAGCGGGGGAAGCCGTCATGCACGGCGTGAACACGGTGGGCGCAGGCCCGGCCATCAGCCTGACCAAGGTGCAGGAGACGGCTCCGGCCCTGGTCAGCCTCTACAAGAGCGCCGGGGTCTCGCTGGAGAAGCACGGGCTGGGCGGTCACCGCGCGGCCGTCTACCTCGTCATCGACTACTCCGGCTCGATGAAGCCCTACTACCGGGACGGCAGCGTCCAGGCGCTGGCCGACCGGGTGCTGGGCCTCTCGTCCCACCTCGACGACGACGGCACGGTTCCCGTCGTCTTCTTCTCCACCGACGTCGACGCGGTCACCGACATCGCCCTCGACAACCACCACGGCCGGATCGAGAAGATCGCGGCGGGCCTCGGGCACATGGGGAAGACCAGCTACCACCTGGCGATGGACGCCGTCATCGACCACTACCTCGACAGCGGCTCCACCGCGCCCGCCCTGGTCGTCTTCCAGACGGACGGCGGGCCGATCAACAAGCTCGCCGCCGAGCGCTACCTCTGCAAGGCCGCCAAGCTGCCCCTGTTCTGGCAGTTCGTCGGTTTCGGCAACACCCGCAGCAGCCAGTTCGACTTCCTGCGCAAGCTCGACGAACTGGCCGTCCCCGCCAAGCGGCCCGTCGACAACGCCGGGTACTTCCACGCGGGCCCGGACCCCCGGCAGGTCCCGGACTCCGAGCTGTACGACCGGCTCGTCGCCGAGTTCCCGCTCTGGCTGGCCGCCGCCCGGGAGCAGGGGATCGTCCGGTGACCGTGACGATCCTGCGCGCCGCCGACCGCACGCCCGTCCCCTGGAAGAACGGCGGCGGGACCGTCCGGGAGATCGAGGCGGGCCCCGAGGGCGCGGGGACGGACGCCTTCGACTGGCGGGTGAGCCTCGCGGACGTCACCGCCGACGGCCCCTTCTCCGCCTTCCCTGGCGTGGACCGCATCCTGACCGTGGTCGAGGGCGCGGGCATGGACCTCGTCGTCGGCGGCGAGCACCACATCGTCGACGAGCCGCTGTGGCCGCACGGCTTCCCCGGCGACCTGCCCACCGAGGGCTTCCTGCTGGGCGGCCCGGTCGTCAACCTCAACGTCATGTACCGCAGGGCCCGTACGCGGGCGGAGACCGCCGTCATCTGCGGTACGGTCCGCCTGCTGCCGCCGGAGGGCGGCGCGGTGCTGGCCGTCTCCCTGGACGACGGCGCGGAGCTGGAGGGCGGGAGCGATGGTGTCCGGCTGGACCGCTACGACGCGGTGCTGGCGGCGGGGGAGTCGCCGGGGGTGCTGCGGACGATGGGCCAGGCGGTGCTGATCACCTTCTCGGGCGGGTGAGGGTCCGCGATCGGGCGGGGATATCGGACAGAAGGTGTCGGGTATCCGGTGTTCCATGGCGCCCATGACGTCTTCTTCACCTCTTTCCTGGGACGGCTTCGCCGCCGCCGAACCCGAGTTCGCCGACACCGTGCAACGCCGCTTCCGCCTCTACAAGCACCACGTCCTGGCCACCCTGAGGAAGGACGGCTCGCCCCGGGCCACCGGCCTGGAGGCCGACTTCCGCTTCGGCGAGATGCTGCTCGGCATGATGCCGGACTCCCTCAAGGCCCTGGACCTGCGCCGCGACCCGCGCTTCTCCCTCCATGCCAACCCGGGCCCGGACGCCGAGATGAACGACGGGGACGTCCGGGTCAGCGGCCGGGCCGTGGAGATCACCGACCCGGAGGTGATCGCCCGCTTCATCGAGGAGGCGACCCCGCCGGAGCCCTTCCACCTCTTCCGCGCGGAGCTGACCGAGGTGGTCCGCATCGGGCTCGACAGCGACGAACTGGTCATCCAGTCCTGGCGGCCGGGGCAGCCGCTGCGCACGGTACGCCGGAAGTGACCACGGCCCCTGCGGCCGGGGCGGGCCGGCCGCAGGCCACTCACCCCGCCAGTACCCGGGCCCGGCAGGCGGACGGCGTCCCCCAGGCGTCCCGCAGCGGCGGGCCCCGGCGCAGCCACCACGCGAGGTCCAGCTCCTCGGTGTAGCCGATCGCGCCGTGTGCCTGGAGCGCGGTGCGGGCCGCCGCGTACCCGGCCTCGCCCGCCGCCACCTTCGCCGCCGCGACCGCCGGCCCGGGACCGACCCCGGTCGGCCCTCCTCCCGCTCCCGTCCCCGCCTCGGGCGGCCCTCCGGCCGTTCCCGTTCCCGCGCCGGTCGGCCCTCCTCCCGCTCCCGTCCCCGCGCCGGTCTCAGGGGTTGCCTCGGCCAGCTTCACCGCCGCCCCGAACACCAGCGGGCGCGCGAACTCCAGGCCGAGCAGGGTGTCCGCGAGCCGGTGCTTGACCGCCTGGAAGGAGCCGACCGGCACGCCGAACTGGGTGCGCTGCTTCACGTACGCCACCGTCGCCCGCAGCAGCTCCTCCCCGCAGCCCAGCGCGAGGGCCGCCGTGGCGAAGGTGGCCGCGTCGCCCGCCGCCCTGGCCGCCGCCCGTATCGCCGGGCCCTTGGCGACCGGGGCGCCGCCCGGCTCCGGGCGGAACAGCCGGCGCGCCGGATCCGCCGACGCCGACAGCTCCCCGGGCCCCGGTGCGAGCCGCAGTTCGTCACCGGTCACCGTGAACACCGCGTCCGCCGCGTCCGCGTCCAGGGCGTACGGCCCGTACCCCTCCAGGGCCAGCGAAACCACCGCCGTACCCGACGCGATCCTCGGCAGCCACTCCTCGGCCACCGGCCAGCCCGCCCCGGCCAGCAGCGCCACGGCCGCCAGGGTCTCCGCCACCGGTCCTGGCACCGCGTGCCGCCCCAGCTCGACGCAGGCGACGGCCGCCTCCACGGGCAGCGGCCCGACACCCCCGTACGCCTCCGGCACCGCGAGCGCGAACACCCCGGCGTCCGCGAGCCGCCCCCACAGGGCCCGCCCCGGACCGTGGTCCCCGGCGGCCCACGCCCGTAGCACCGCCGGAGTGCCGGCCGCCGTCAGCAGCGCGTCCAGGGAACGCCCGAACTCCCGCTGTTCGTCGGTGAGCAGGAAACCCATCAGCGCCGTCCCCTCGGCAGGCCGAGCAGCCGCTCGGCGATGATGTCGCGCTGGATCTCGTTCGTCCCGGCGTAGACCGGACCGGCGAGCGCGAAGACGTACCCCTCCGCCCACGCGGTGTCCGCCAGCTCCGCGTCCGGGCCCAGCAGATCGAGGGCCGTCTCGTGCAGGCCGATGTCGTAGTCCGACCAGAACACCTTGTTCAGGCTGGACTCCGGCCCCAGCGTCGCCCCCGCCGCGAACCGGGCCGCCGAGGCCGCCGTGAACAGCTGGTACGCCCGCGCCCCGATCACCGCGTCCGCCACCCGGTCCCGCAGCGCCGTGTCCGCCGGATCGCCCACGTCCCGCCACAGCGCCCGCAACCGGTCGGCGGCGGCCAGGAAGCGGCCGGGGGAGCGGAGGGTGAGCCCCCGCTCGTCGCCCGTCGCCGACATCGCGATCCGCCAGCCCTGCCCCGGCTCCCCGATGACGTCCTCGTCCGGTACGAAGACCTCGTCCAGGAAGATCTCGGCGAAGGCCGGCTTCCCGTCGAGCCGCCCGATCGGACGGACCGTGACCCCGGGGTCGCGCAGCCCGAACATCAGATACGTCAGCCCCTGGTGCGGTTTCGCGGCCCCCGGGTCCGTACGGAAGATGCCGAACGCCCGGTCCGCGAACGCCGCCCGCGACGACCACGTCTTCTGCCCCGACAGCAGCCAGCCGCCTTCCGTGCGCACCGCCCGCGAGCGCAGCGCCGCCAGATCCGACCCGGCCTCCGGCTCCGACCAGGCCTGCGCCCAGATCACCTCGCCGCTCGCCATCGGCTCCAGCACCCGGGCCCGCTGCCCGGCCGTGCCGTGGGCGAGGAGCGTCGGGGCGAGGAGGCTGATCCCGTTCTGCGACACCCGGCCGGGCGCGCCCGCCGCCCAGTACTCCTCCTCGAACGCCAGCCAGCCGAAGAGATCCGCGCCCCGGCCCCCGTGCTCCCTCGGCCAGGAGACAACCGACCAGCCGCCCCCGTACAGCTCCGCCTCCCACCTCCGGTGCGCGGCGAACCCCTCCTCGGTCTCCAGGGACGGCAGCGGCCGGGCCGGTACGTGGTCCCGCAGCCAGGCCCGGGCCTCGGCCCGCAGCGCTTCGGTCCGTGCCGTCCGGTCCAGATCCATGACGCGCCCGCCTTCCGGGTAGCTCGCCGCCGACTGTTCCCTAACAAGTGTTTGGTAGGTTAACGTACGACCCCTACGCCGTCGAGAAGCGGGGGAACGGGAGAACGGGCCATGAGCGCGAGCGCACCGCCGTACCTGCCGGGACACGGGCTGCTGGCCGGCCGCGCCGCCGTCGTCACCGCCGCCGCCGGAGCCGGGATCGGCGGAGCGACCGCCCGCCGCTTCCTGGAGGAGGGGGCGCGTGTCGTCATCGGCGACGCCCACGCCCGCCGGCTGGAGGAGAGCGCCCACGCCCTCGCCGAGGAGTTCGGCCCCGACCGCGTCACCCACCTGACCTGCGACGTCACCGACGAGGAGCAGGTCGCGGCCCTCTTCGCCCACGCCGAGCGCGTCCACGGCGGCCTGGACGTCGTCGTCAACAACGCCGGCCTCGGCGGCACCGCCGAACTCACCGAGATGACCGACGGCCAGTGGACGAAGATCCTCGACGTCACCCTGAACGGCACCTTCCGCTGCACCCGCGCCGCACTGCGCTCCCTCAAGGCCGCCGGGCGAGGGGGCGTGATCGTCAACAACGCCTCCGTCGTCGGCTGGCGCGCCCAGCGCGGCCAGGCCCACTACGCCGCCGCCAAGGCCGGCGTCATGGCCCTCACCCGCTGCGCCGCCGTCGAGGCCGCCGACTACGGCGTACGCGTCAACGCCGTCGCCCCCAGCCTCGCCATGCACCCCCACCTCGCCAAGGTCACCTCCGCCGAACTGCTCGCCGAACTCACCGAGAAGGAGGCCTTCGGCCGGTACGCCGAACCCTGGGAGGTCGCCAACGTCATCGTCTTCCTCGCCAGCGGCTACTCCTCGTACATGACCGGCGAGGTCGTCCCCGTCAGCAGCCAGCATGCGTGAGCACCGACATGGGCACCTGCGGGAACACACAGGCCGCGGGCGGACAATGGCCGGGTGCCTACCAAGAAGAAGCCCCAGGTGACCCCCACGCCGGAGCGACGCCGTGAACTGCTCGCCACCGCCGCCGAGGTCTTCGCCGCCCAGGGATACAACGCCACCACCGTGCGCCGCATCGCCGACGAGGCCGGGATGCTCGCGGGCAGCCTCTACTACCACTTCGATTCCAAGGAATCGATGGTCGACGAGATCCTCTCCACCTTCCTCGACGAGCTCTGGCAGGGCTACGACGCCGTCCTGGCGGCCGGGCTCGGCCCGCGCGAGACCATCGAGGCCCTGGTCACCGAGTCCTTCCGGGAGATCGACCGGCACCGCCCCGCCGTCGCGATCTACCAGAAGGAGTCCAAGCACCTCGCCACCCAGCCCCGCTTCGCCTACCTCGCCGACTCGCAGACCAAGTTCGAGAAGGCCTGGCTCGGCACCCTGGAACGCGGCGTCGCCGAAGGCGTCTTCCGCGACGACCTCGACATCCGCCTCACCTACCGCTTCGTCCGCGACACCGTCTGGGTCGCCGCCTCCTGGTACCGGCCCGGCGGACACCACAGCCCCGAGGAGATCGCCCGTCAGTACCTCTCGATGGTGCTGGACGGCATCGCCCTGCGCACCTAGCCGTACGTCCCTCCTGCCTGCGTGAGGAGCAGCAGCCATGACCGAGGCCTACATCGTCGAAGCGGTACGCACCCCCGTCGGACGGCGCGGAGGAGGCCTCGGGGCCGTCCACCCCGCCGACCTCGGCGCCCACGTGCTCCGCGAGCTGGTCGCCCGCTCCGGCGTCGACCCGGCGGCCGTCGAGGACGTCGTCTTCGGCTGCCTGGACACGGTCGGACCGCAGGCCGGCGACATCGCCCGTACGTCATGGCTCGCCGCCGGACTGCCCGAGGAGGTCCCCGGCGTCACCATCGACCGGCAGTGCGGCTCCTCCCAGCAGGCCCTCCACTTCGCGGCCCAGGGCGTCCTCTCCGGCACCCAGGACCTCGTCGTCGCGGGCGGCACCCAGAACATGACCCAGATCCCCATCGCCTTCGCCTCCCGCCAGGCCGCCGAACCCCTCGGCCTCACCCAGGGGCCGTACGCGGGCAGCGTGGGCTGGCGGGCCCGGTACGGCGACGCCCCCGTCAACCAGTTCCACGGCGCCCAGCTCATCGCCGAGAAGTGGGGCATCAGCCGCCGGGACATGGAGGAGTTCGCCCTCACCTCGCACCGCCGGGCCGTCCGCGCCGCAGACGAGGGCCGCTTCGACCGCGAGACCGTCGTGTACGGGGACGTCACCGCCGACGAGGGGCCGCGCCGCGACACCACCCTGGAGAAAATGGCCGGACTGCGCCCCGTCGTCGAGGGCGGCACCATCACCGCCGCCTGCTCCTCCCAGGTCTCCGACGGGGCCGCCGCCCTGCTCATCGCCTCCGAGCGGGCGGTCGCCGAACACGGCCTCACCCCCCGGGCCCGCATCCACCACTTGTCCGTACGGGGCGAGGACCCCATCCGGATGCTCTCGGCCCCGATCCCGGCCACCGCGTACGCCCTGAAGAGGACCGGCCTCACCCTCGACGCCATCGACCTCGTCGAGATCAACGAAGCGTTCGCCCCGGTCGTCCTCGCCTGGCTGAAAGAGACCGGTGCGGACCCCGAACGGGTCAACGTCAACGGCGGGGCCATCGCCCTGGGTCACCCGCTCGGGGCAACCGGCGCCCGGCTGATGACGACCCTGCTGCACGAACTCGAACGCACCGGCGGCCGCTACGGGCTCCAGACGATGTGCGAGGGCGGCGGGCAGGCCAACGTCACCATCGTCGAGCGGCTCTGAGTCGCCTGCCGTCCGCCAGCCGTCCCTCTCCCGTACGCCCTCTGGTCAGCCACGTTTCTTCTGCGGCGGCGCGGCGTGATCCACCGCCGCGGGAGAGGACGTGCTAGGGTGTTTCCCGTTGCAGTTTTGGTACCCATGAACTTTATGTGCGCCTGACGGGAATGCTTCCTCAGGCGCTTTATTGTTTTCCGGCTTTCTCCGGATGGGGCTCAATGCGGCGACTTGGAATCCGTAAAGTGCGGATTTCCGGCACTGCACCTCTTTTAGGAGAATGACATGGCTACTGGCACCGTGAAGTGGTTCAACTCGGAAAAGGGCTTCGGCTTCATCGAGCAGGACGGCGGCGGCGCCGACGTCTTCGCCCACTACTCCAACATCGCCACCTCGGGCTTCCGTGAGCTCCAGGAGGGCCAGAAGGTCTCCTTCGACGTCACGCAGGGCCAGAAGGGCCCGCAGGCGGAGAACATCACCCCCGCCTGATCACTCGGGCAGCACTACGCAGCTGGGGCCCGCACCTTGGGGTGCGGGCCCCGGCTCGTTGTCGTTTCCGGGGCCCGCGCCGCGCGCCCCTCGGCGAAGCCGCGTCCGGTGCGTTGATTCCCGGCGGCCGGGCTTCGTTTTCTTTTGTCATTTCATCGGCTCGTTCTTGCGATTCTGGGTGCCGTTCACGGTCTCTTCCCGAAAAGAATCCCTCGATACGTGCCCTATCGAGGAAAGGTTCTGCATGAACCGCGAACGCACACCCCGCTCGAACGACCGATTCTCCCGCACCCGCTCCGGCGGCGGCCCCCGCTACTCCGGCGGTGGCGGCGGCGAGCGCCGGGCCGCGGGCTTCGGCGGCGGACCCAAGCGGTCCGGCGGCTCGGGCCGGTCCGGTGGCTACGGCCGCCGCTCCGCCTCCGGCGTCAAGGGCGAGTTCGCCCTGCCGGTGACCGTCACCCCCGCCCTCCCCGCCGTCGAGACCTTCGACGAGCTGGAGATGCCCGCACCACTGAAGGCGGCGCTGGTCGCCCAGGGCGTGGCGGTGCCCTTCCCGATCCAGGGGGCCACCCTGCCGAACTCGCTGGCCGGCCGGGACGTCCTGGGCCGCGGCCGCACCGGCTCCGGCAAGACCCTCGCCTTCGGCCTCGCGCTGCTGGCCCGCACCGCAGGCCGCCGCGCCGACGCCAAGCGCCCGCTCGCCCTGGTCCTCGTCCCCACCCGGGAGCTGGCCCAGCAGGTCACCGACGCGCTCACCCCGTACGCCCGGTCGCTGAAGCTGCGCATCGCCACCGTGGTCGGCGGCATGTCGATCGGCCGCCAGGCGAGCGCGCTGCGCGGCGGGGCCGAGGTCGTCGTCGCCACGCCGGGCCGCCTCAAGGACCTCATCGAGCGCGGCGACTGCCGGCTGGACCGGGTCACCATCACCGTCCTCGACGAGGCCGACCAGATGGCCGACATGGGCTTCATGCCGCAGGTCACCGAGCTGCTCGACCAGGTGAACCCGGACGGGCAGCGGATGCTGTTCTCGGCCACCCTGGACCGCAACGTCGACCTGCTGGTGCGGACGTACCTGAAGGACCCGGTCGTGCACTCCGTCGACCCGGCCGCCGGCGCCGTCACGACGATGGAGCACCACGTCCTGTACGTCCAGGGCACGGACAAGTACGCGACCACGACGGAGATCGCGGCCCGTGAGGGCAGCGTGATCATGTTCCTGGACACCAAGCACGCCGTGGACAAGCTCACCGACCACCTGCTGCACAGCGGGGTCCGGGCGGCGGCGCTGCACGGGGGCAAGTCCCAGCCGCAGCGCACCCGCACCCTGGAGCGGTTCAAGACCGGGCACGTCACCGTGCTGGTCGCCACCAACGTCGCGGCGCGCGGCATCCACGTCGACAACCTCGACCTGGTCGTCAACGTGGACCCGCCGAGCGACCACAAGGACTACCTGCACCGCGGCGGCCGTACCGCGCGGGCCGGGGAGTCCGGCAGCGTCGTCACGCTGGTGCTGCCCAACCAGCGCCGCGAGATGACCCGGCTGATGGCGGACGCCGGGATCACCCCGCAGATCGCCCAGGTCCGCTCCGGCGAGGCCGAGCTGAGCCGGATCACCGGTGCGCAGGCGCCCTCCGGCGTACCGGTCGTCATCTCCGCACCGGCCAAGGAGCGCTCCGGCCGCGGTGGCGGCGGCGCGTTCATGGGCCGCGGCACCAAGCGCGGCGGCGGGGCCCCGGCCCGGCGCGGCCGTCCCGGGGTGCCGACGCCCGAGGCCCGGGCGGCCGCAACGCAGCGCCGGAACAACCGCGCCGCGTGACGTGAGCGGACGGCGGTCCGCCGCCGGCCGCCGAAGAGCGCTCAGGCGTCTCTCTGTAACAAGTGGCCGGACGCCCGGCGTCGGTCCCCGCCACGGCGCCCGGTGCCGACGAAGATCCCCTGCATGAAGAGGAAGCTGACCGCGTTAGGCGTGACGGTGGTGGCGTCGGTGCTGCCCGCCACCACCGCTGCCCACGCCGACGAGACGCACACCGGATCCCACAACGGTTCGCAGGTGGCCCTCATCGCGACGGGCCAGATCGACGATCCGCTGGAGGACGTCCTGGAGCACGTCGCGGTGCTCGGCAGGACCGTCGTCATGGATCACTGACACCGGCCGTTCGGCGGCGTCTCAGGACGCCCGGGCGGCCGGTGGTTTCTGCCGGGCCCACGCCATGCGCGACTCCAGCAGCGGGCGCAGCAGCCGCCGGACCGGGGGCGTGCACAGCAGGGTGATGACGGCGATCGCGCCCAGGGTGACGGTGACCGTGCCCAGCGTGGTCTCGAAGAACGGGTCCTCGTAGAACCCCCCGTACTTCAGGCCCCGGACGACGAAGCCGTGGAGCAGGTACCCGTACAGCGTGCAGGTGCCCAGCGCGGTCATCCAGCTCTTGCCCTTGGGCACCCAGGCGAGGAAGCACGCGCCCAGCACGATCGCGCCCAGGAACAGCAGCACGGTGACGGTCGGCCCGGTCCACTCGGCCATGTCCATCCGGTCGGTGCTGCTCTTGCGGTAGAACCACCCGGTGGACGTCCGGGGCACCAGCCAGTACGCCACGAGCAGCCCGACGGCGAACACCGGCACCGAGACGACGCGGACCCAGGTGGAGCGCAGCAGCTGGAAGTGTTCCGGGCGCAGCCGCAGGCCGAGCACGTAGAACGGCAGGAACTGCAGGATGCGCTGGATCTGGAGGGATCCGTCGGCGGCCGGTGACAGCGTCGCGAGGGCGGCGATGGCGAGGGAGACCAGCACCGGGAAGCGGATGGCCTGCCAGAGGGGGGTGGACAGCCGCCAGAGGAACAGGGCGGGCAGGAACCACAGCAGCCAGTAGGGCGACAGCGGCGAGAGGGCGTAGTCCGGCTTGTCGGCCACCCGCTCGAAGAGCGTGTAGAGCACCTCGAACAGGACGTAGGGCACCAGGAGGCTGGTGACCAGCTTCCACACCCGGTCCGGCCGCAGCTCGAAGTTCCGCGAGAAGTAGCCCGCTATGAGGATGAAGACGGGCATGTGGAACGTGTAGATGAAGGTGTACGCGGCTTCCACGATGCGGCCCGACGGCAGCGGCTCCCACGCGTGTCCGATCGCCACCAGAACGATCGCCAGGTACTTCGCGTTGTCGAAGAAGTGGTCCCGGCCGTCGGAAGGCGGCTTTCCGGTCTCCGGGGCGCCGGCAGCGGCGGCGGGACGCGGCTGCTCGGAGGTGGTGAGGGGCAGCTGAGGCATCCTGACACCCTAGAACGCGCAGGAGTTCCCTCCAGCCACTGTGTCCCGCATCACCGGATCGAACCTGCCCTTCCCGTCAGGCGCGCCCGGCCCGCCCGGGCGGCGGCTGGGCGCTCCCCTCGGCGTCCAGGTGCGGCAGGATCCGGTCCAGCGGGCCGGGGATCCACCAGGCGGCCCGGCCCAGCAGGGTCATCACCGCCGGGACCAGCAGCAGCCGTACGACGGTGGCGTCGATGAGCACGCTGGCGGCCAGCCCCAGGCCCAGCATCTTCACCACGATGTTGTCGCTGATGACGAACGCGGCGAAGACGCTCACCATGATCAGCGCCGCGCAGGTGATGACCCGGGCGGTGATCTCCAGCGCGTGCGCCACGCTCGCGCGCGGATCCCCGGTGCGCACCCACGCCTCGTGGATGCGGGAGAGCAGGAAGATCTCGTAGTCCATGCTCAGCCCGAAGACGATCGCGAACATCATCATCGGCACATAGCTCTCGATCGGGACGTCTCCCGACACCCCCAGCGCCGGGCCGCCCCAGCCCCACTGGAAGACCGCCACCACGACCCCGTACGAGGCGGCGATCGACAGGACGTTGAGCACGGCGGCCTTCACCGCGACGAGCAGGCCCCGGAAGACGGCCAGGATCACCAGGAACGCCAGGCCCACGACGACCGCGATGATCAGCGGCAGCCGGCCGGCGACGATGTCCAGGAAGTCGACCTGGGCGGCGGTCGTGCCGGTGACGTACGTGCTCGCGTCGTAGCCGGAGACGGCCTGGGGCAGGACGTCGTCGGTGAGCCGGTTCGTCAGGGAGGTGGTCCGCTCGTCCTGCGGGGCGGCCACCGAGTAGGCGGTGGCGGTCAGCACGTCGCCGTCCGACGTGGCGGTCAGCTGGGTGATCACTTCGGCGTCCGGTACGTCCGTCAGCGCCTTCTGCGCCTGGTCGGCGAGGGCGGAGCGGTCGCCGGAGGACACCTTGCTCTGGTCGATGACCAGGGTCAGCGGGCCGTTGGAGCCGGGGCCGAAGGCGCTCGACATCAGGTCGAAGGCGCGCCGGTCGGTGAACGACTTCGGGTCGGCGCCGTCGCCGATGTGGCCGAGCTGGATGAAGAAGAGGGGGAAGGAGAGGACGGCCAGCAGCACCACTCCGCCGGCCAGGAACCACCAGGGCCGCCGCTCCACCCGCTGCGCGTACCGGTGCCAGCCGCCGGGCTCCGCGCCGTGCCCCGGGGCGGCCGCCGCGCCGGGCTCCGAGCCGGGCGCTGTGCCGTCCGCCGCGCCGCCCGCCGCCTCGTCCGGGGCCGGTACGGTCTCCGCCACCGGTTTCCGTACCCGTAGCCGGTCGATGCGGCGGCCGATCAGACCGAGCACCGCCGGTACGAGCGTGAGGGCGCCCGCCACCGCGGTGACGACGGTGACCGCCGCGGCCAGGCCCAGCTTGCCGATGAACCCGATCCCGGAGACCCACAGCCCCGACAGCGCGATGATCACCGTGCAGCCGGAGAGCAGGACGGCGTGCCCGCTGGTGGCGGCGGCGTTCCCGGCGGCCGTCACCGGGTCCTGACCGTCGACGAGGTTCTGCCGGTGCCGGGTCACCAGGAAGAGGGCGTAGTCGATGCCGACGCCGATCCCGATCATCGTGGCGAGCGTCGGGGAGACGGTCGCGAAGGTCGCGGCGGCGGCGAGGAGGCCGAGCAGCGCGAGCCCGCACAGGGCGCAGATCAGGGCGGTGACCAGCGGCAGCACGGCGGCCAGCAGGCTGCCGAAGCCGATCAGCAGGACCACGATCGCCACCCCGAAGCCGATCGCCTCGCTGGTGCGGTCGCTCGGCTCGGGCCGGGCCAGCTCGCCGAGCGATCCGCCGTACTCCACCGTCACCCCGGCCGACCGCAGCGGCTGCACCGCGTCGTCGACCCCGTCCAGGTAGGACGGATCGAGCGTGGAGGGCTGCACGCTGAACCGGACGGTGATGTAGGCGGTCTTCTGGTCCGTGGAGAGCGGCCCGGTGTTCGGATCGGGCGGCGGGGGCGGGGTGGAGCCGGACGACGGCAGCGGGTTCTGCGCGGACAGGACGTCCGGGAGCTTCTGGAGGTCGGTGACGGCCGTGGCGACCTGGTCGGAGACCGAGGTGAGCGGCTTGTCCGCGTCGTGCAGGACGACTTGGGCGCTGTAGCCGCCCGCTTGCGGCGCGTGCGCCTTCAGGACGTCGAGGCCGTCCTGCGACTGGGTGCCGGGCAGTGAGAAGTCGTCGGAGTAGTCGCCGCCGTACGCGTGCTGGAGGACCTGGAGCCCGGCGAGCGCGGCCACCCACAGGATGAGGACGGTCACGAAGTGCCGGGCACACCACTCGCCGGTGCGGCGCAGCGCACCCCGGTGCTGCGGGGCGGCCGCCCGGTCCGTGCGGGCCTGTGACGACGGCATGCGGCTCTCTCCTGCCTTCTGCCCCGTTCCGGCTTCTGCCGGGACGTCCCGGGACGCCTGCGCGGGCTCGCTGACTTCGCATTCAACGGCTCCGGCCGTCGCCCGGCACGCCGGTGCGGGGGAACGGGTGACGCGGGGGCCCGGGGGAAGGG
>NZ_JAFEUF010000114.1 GCF_016901035.1 Streptomyces durocortorensis | reverse complement strand
CCTTGGCAGGTGCGGGCACCGTCGCGGCGCCCCCCCCCCCGGCGGCGGCCCCCCCCCGGGGGGGGCGGGGCTGGCCCGGCGGACCGGGGCGCCGCACGCGCGCCACACCGGCGGGGGCCGGAGCCGCCGGGGTGGGCGGGGGAGCGGGTGCGGGGGCGGACCCCCCGCACCCGGCCAGGGCGGCGCCGGTCAGCACCCCCGCGACCGTCAGAGTCGTCGTCTTCCGCATCTTCCGCGCAGCAGTGATCACCCACGGAAAATATCTGACAATACGGCCATATCGAGCGGGGCGCTCCGGCGGCCCTGCGGGGAGAGCCGCCGACTACCTCAGCACCACGGCCCCGTCACCGCGAACGTCGTCCCCGGTGTGTAGCAGTTCACGTACATCGTCGAGCCGTCCGGCGAGAACGTCACCCCCGCGAACTCGCCCCACTCCGGCTCCTCGGGCGTCCCGATGTTCTGCCGCCCGCGTGCCATCGTGTACACCTCGCCGCGCCGGGTCACCCCGAGTACGTGCTGCGCGCCGCCGCCGTCCTCGCAGACCATCAGCCCGCCGTCGGCCGCCAGGCAGATGTTGTCGGGGGACTCGCCGGGCAGCTGGATGTCGGTGTCCGGGCCGAAGATCACCACCAGGGTCAGCCGGCGCTTCTTCGGCTCGTAGCGCCACACCTGCCCGTAGTGGTCGGCCGCCGAGCCCTCGTCGCGGTGGGCGAAGCTGGAGACGAAGTAGACGGACGAGCCGCCCCAGTAACACCCCTCCAGCTTCTGGGCGTGCGTGATGCCCTTCTTGCCGAAGTCCTGGAGCCGGATCGGGGTCTCGGCCGCCAGCGGATCCGGTACGGGCACCCACTCGATCCGGTCGAAGCTGGTTCCCGTCTCCTGGACGACGGAGAGGTCGGGCACGCCCGGCACCCGCATCGCCTCCAGCGCCCCGCCCGCCCGCAGCGAACCGGTGCCGCCGAGCGGCTTCTCGGGCAGGAAGCGGTAGAAGAGCCCGAACGGCTTGTCGAACGCGTCCTCCGTCTCGTACACGATCCCCGACTTCGGGTCGACGGCGATCGCCTCGTGCTGGAAGCGGCCCATCGCGGTCAGCGGCACGGCCCCGGTGCGGCGCGGATCGGCGCCGTCCACCTCGAAGATGAAGCCGTGGTCCTTGGTGTACCCGTTGGTCCCGGCCTTGTCCTCGTTCTCCTCGCAGGTCAGCCAGGTGCGCCAAGGGGTGGGCCCGCCCGCGCAGTTGACCGCCGTGCCCGCGATGGCGACGCGCTCGCCGAGCACCTTGTTGCGGCCGTCCAGCTCCAGCGACGTACACCCGCCCTTGGCCGCCGGGTCGTACGTCAGCCCTTCGATCGTCGGCACGCCGATCTCGGCCGTGTGCCGGTTCTCGTGGTTGCGGACCAGGTGGATCCGCCCGTGGCGGCCGGGCAGAGCGGCCATGCCGTCGTGGTTGCTCGGCACCGGCCCCTCGCCGGAGCGCAGCGGCTCGCCCTCCCGGGAGAGCACCCGGTAGCGGAATCCTTTCGGCAGGTCGAGCAGACCGTCCGGATCGGGGACGAGGGGGCCGTAGCCGCCGTGGCCGCGCGCGGCTGCCGTGCCCGCGAAGAGTTCGGAGAAGGCCCCCGTGAAGGCGATCGCGGCGGCTGCGCCGCTGCCTGCCAGGACCTGACGTCGGGTTGCGGTGGAGCGGGGTGCGGTTGACATGAGGTGACTCCCTGTTGGCGGACAGGTGAAGTGACCCGCACGTGTGTAGCACGCACAGAGGCGCGGGGGGAACCATGCGCACCCCCGCGCCTCGTGTTGCTGCTGGGACGGCCCAGTGAGGAAGGGCCGCCCGTGGACGGTCAGGCCGACGTCGGCCGACGGGCCGGTCCGGCGAGGCCGGCCGTCAGGCCAGCTTGGCCGACAGCGTGATCTTCGTGCCCGTCAGCGCCTGGCTGACCGGGCAGTTCGCCTTGGCGTCCTCCGCGGCCTTCACGAAGGCCTCCTCGTCCAGGCCGGGGACCGTGCCCTCGACCGTGAGGTGGATGCCGGTGATGCCGGTGCCGGGCTGGAAGGTGACCTCGGCCTTCGTCTCCAGCTTGGTGGACGGGGTACCGGCCCCCGCGAGGCCGTGGGACAGCGCCATCGAGAAGCAGCTGGAGTGCGCGGCCGCGATCAGCTCCTCCGGGCTGGTCTTGCCGTTCGCCGCCTCGGAGCGGGACGGCCAGGAGACGTCGTACTCACCGATGCCGGAGGAGTCGAGGGAGACGACCCCCTTGCCCTCGATCAGGTTGCCTTCCCAGACCGTGTGCGCCTGACGCGTGGTAGCCATGCTGGATCCCTTCGAACGGTGTGCGCGGTTGTACGGGACAACGCGGTTGGTTGTACGGGATAACGCGGTTGTACGGGATAACACGGGGCACCTCGCGGTGTCCCGTTGCGTTACGCCCCCGAACCTACTGCGCCACCAGACCCTTCGCGTCACGCGCCAGCGCCGTCAGCCGGGAGATCGCCCGGAAGTACTTCTTCCGGTACCCGCCGTTCAGCATCTCGTCGCTGAACAGCTGGTCGAACGGCAGCCCGGAGGCGAGCACCGGCACCTCCCGGTCGTACAGCCGGTCGGCCAGCACCACCAGGCGCAGCGCGGTCGACTGGTCGGGCACCGCCGTCACCCCGGTCAGACAGACCGCGCCCAGCTCGTCGGTGAGCGCGCCGTACCGGCTCGGGTGCACCTTCGCCAGGTGCTCCAGCAGCCCCGGGAAGTCGTCCAGCGACGCGCCCGGCGTGGCGTACGCGGCCCGGGTCACCTGCTCGTCGGTGTACGGCGGCGGGGCCTCGGGCAGACCCCGGTGCCGGTAGTCCTCGCCGTCGATCCGCAGCGGGCGGAAGTGCGCGGACAGGCCCTGGATCTCGCGCAGGAAGTCGGCGGCGGCGAACCGGCCCTCGCCGAGCTTCCCCGGCAGCGTGTTCGAGGTCGCGGCGAGCGCCACCCCGGCCTCCACGAGCCGGCTGAGCAGCGAGGAGACCAGCACGGTGTCGCCCGGGTCGTCCAGCTCGAACTCGTCGATGCACAGGAGACGGTGCCCGCTGAGGGTCCGCACGGTCTGCTGGAAACCCAGCGCACCCACGAGGTTTGTCAGCTCCACGAACGTGCCGAACGCCTTGAGCGACGGCTCGGCGGGCGTGGCGTGCCAGAGAGAGGCCAGCAGGTGGGTCTTGCCCACGCCGTAGCCGCCGTCGAGGTAGACCCCGCGCGGCCCGGTCGGGGCGGCCGGCTTCTTGCTCCCGAACCACTTGCGTCGCCCGGAACCCGTCGCGTGCGCCCCGCCGAGCCCGGCGGCGAAGCCCGCCAGGACCGTGACCGCCTCGCTCTGGCTGGGCTGGTTCGGGTCGGGTACGTACGTGTCGAAGCGCACCGAGTCGAAGCGCGGCGGGGGCACCATCTCGGCGACCAGACGGTCTGCGGGGACGTGCGGCTCGCGGGCGCACAGGGACAGCGGGGCCGCTTCGGGAAGGGGGCTCTGCCCCGGAAACGCGGTGGATGACAACACAACTCTCCACCCTAAGGCCCGTGCCAGACTGCAACCCATGCGAAGCCTGTTCCCTGTGACGGACCTGACAACAACGGGCGCCTCGGAGTCGGAGGGGGAGAACCCGCCCGGGCCGCTCACCGACCGCGAGTGGAGCCTCGACGAACTGGCCGAGGCGTACGCGTACCCCTCGGACCTCCCCGCCGCGGCCCCCTGGCTGCGCGCCAACATGGTCTCCACCCTCGACGGGGCCGCCCAGCACGACGGCCGCTCGCAGCCCATCTCCTGCGCCGCCGACATGCGGATCTTCGGCACGCTGCGGGGCCTGGCCGACGTGGTGATCGCCGGGGCCGAGACCGTACGGCAGGAGGGGTACCGCCCGGCCCGCGCCCGGGAGGCGTTCGCCGCGCGGCGGGCAGCCGCCGAGCAGGGCCCCGCGCCCGCCGTCGCGGTGGTGAGCGGCTCCCTGGACCTGGACTTCTCGCTGCCGCTGTTCACCGAGCCGCTCGTCCCCACCCTCGTGGTGACCGGTTCCGGGGCCCCCGCCGACCGGATCGAGGCGGCCCGGAAGGCGGGCGCCGAGGTCGTGATCGCGGGCGAGGGCGCCCGGGTGGACCCGGCCCGGGTGGTGCGCGAGCTGGCCGACCGGGGGCTGCGGCGCCAGCTCACCGAGGGCGGGCCCCGGCTGCTCGGCCAGTTCGTGGCGGCCGGCGCGCTGGACGAGCTGTGCCTGACGATCTCCCCGATGCTCACAGCGGGTGACGCTCAGCGGATCGCCGGGGGCCCCGGGGTCGCCCTGCCGGAACGTTTTTTCCTGGCATCGCTGCTGGAAGAGGCCGGGTTCCTCTTCTCTCGGTACCGTCGGTCTGACAGTTAGCGGAATTTCCCGTTCCGCTTAGCTCCGGATGGGCACACTTACCCCTGCAACCCCGTGGAAGCGCGGGGAAGGATGGTTTCAGCAAACGACCGTCGACCGTCGATCCCGGGGTCGACGAGACGAAGAAGCGGAAGGGCGCCTGTCGTGTTCACAAGCGTTTTGATGATCGAGAAGCCGCTCACTCCCGAGGACGTGGACTTCGTCACCACGCTCCACGGCGAGGAGCGGATCTCGTTCGTCGTTCTGTTGCAGCCGCGCGGTGACCAGGCCGATGTCCTGCTGCGCGCGATCGACGACGTGGCGATGGGGGAACTGAAGGAAGCGGTCCGCGAGGGCGAGGAGCCGGAGGGCAGCGAGGCCCGCGAACCCGCCGAGATCGGCCTCGAATACTCCCTACGGGCCCTGCGCCAGGCGGGCTCCGAAGCCGTCGGACAGGTGATCGAGGATCACCCCCTGGACAAACTGACGACCGTCGTCGAGGAGGCGGGCGCGGACGAGGTCATCGTCCTGACCGCCCCGCACTACGTGGAGGAGTTCTTCCACCGAGACTGGGCCTCCCGGGCCCGGCACAAGGTCGGCGTCCCGGTGCTCAAGCTCTTCGCGCACAGCGAATAGGCTGGGCTCGCGGCCCGGAACGGCACCGGTCCCGCAGCCCAGAGCGCACACCCAGAGGAGCACAGATGGCACCCGGCATTCCCGCCGCCATGGAACGACCGCACTTCATCGGCATCGGCGGCGCCGGAATGTCGGGCATCGCGAAGATCCTCGCCCAGCGGGGCGCGAAGGTGGCGGGCAGCGACGCCAAGGAGTCCGCCACCGCCGAGTCGCTGCGGGCGCTGGGGGCGACCGTGCACATCGGGCACGCGGCCGCGCACCTGGCCGAGGACGCGTCCTGCGTGGTCGTCTCCAGCGCCATCCGCGCCGACAACCCGGAGCTGCTCCGGGCAGGCGAGCTGGCCATTCCGGTGGTCCACCGCTCGGACGCCCTGGCCTCCCTGATGAACGGCCTGCGGGCCATCGCGGTGGCCGGCACCCACGGCAAGACCACGACGACCTCGATGCTGGCCGTCGCGCTCTCCTCGCTGAGCCTGGCCCCCTCGTACGCCATCGGCGGCGACCTGGAGGGCCCCGGCACCAACGCCACGCACGGCGAAGGCGACATCTTCGTCGCGGAGGCGGACGAGAGCGACCGCAGCTTCCAGAAGTACGACCCCGAGGTCGCGATCGTCCTCAACGTGGAGCTGGACCACCACGCGAACTACGCCTCGATGGACGAGATCTACGACTCCTTCGAGACCTTCGTCGGCAAGGTCGTCCCCGGCGGCACCCTCGTCATCTCCGCCGACCAGCCCGGCGCGGTCGAGCTGACCCGCCGGGTCCGGGACCTCTCCGACCTCAAAGTCGTCACCTACGGCTCCGCCGAGAACGCCGACGTACGCGTCCACAAGGTCACCCCCCGCGGCCTGACCAGCGAGGTCACCGTCCTCCTGAACGGGAAGTTCCTCACCTTCACGGTCTCGGTCCCCGGCAGCCACTACGCCCACAACGCGGTCGCCGCACTCGCCGCCGGGGTCGCCCTCGGCATCCCCGCGCACAACCTGGCCTCGGCGCTCGGTTCGTACACCGGGGTCAAGCGCCGCCTCCAGCTCAAGGGCGAGGCGGCGGGCGTGCAGGTCATCGACTCGTACGCGCACCACCCGACCGAGATGACCGCCGACCTGGAGGCCATGCGCGGCGCGGCCGCCGACGCCCGCATCCTGGTCGTCTTCCAGCCGCACCTGTTCTCCCGTACGCAGGAGCTGGGCACCGAGATGGGCCAGGCCCTCGCCCTGGCCGACGCCTCCGTGGTCCTGGACATCTACCCGGCCCGCGAGGACCCGATCCCCGGCATCACCAGCGCCCTGATCATCGACGCGGCGAAGGCGGCCGGCGCGGAGGTCACCGCCGTCCACGACCAGGCCGACGTACCCGCCGCGATCGCGGGAATGGCGAAGCCCGGCGATCTCGTTCTCACCATGGGAGCGGGCGACGTCACCGACCTCGGCCCGCGCATCCTGGACCACCTGTCGAGCGCCCGGTAGCCGAGAGGCGACCGGAGCGAGCGACCACCTGTCGAGCTGAGGAGCGAGCCGTGCCGTACGACGTCGAGAAGCCGGACGAGCAGTGGCGGGAAGAGCTGACCCCCGCCGAGTACGCGGTGCTGCGCCAGGCCGGCACCGAGCCCGCCTTCCGGGGTGAGTACACCGACACCAAGACGGCGGGCCTCTACTCCTGCCGGGCCTGCGGGGCGGAGCTGTTCCGCTCCGACACCAAGTTCGAGTCGCACTGCGGCTGGCCGTCCTTCTACGACCCGAAGGACACCGACGCGGTCGAGCTGATCGAGGACCGCAGCCACGGCATGGTCCGCACCGAGGTGCGCTGCGCCCGCTGCGGCTCGCACCTGGGCCACGTCTTCAAGGGCGAGGGCTACCCGACCCCGACGGACCAGCGCTACTGCATCAACTCGATCTCGCTGACGCTGGCGCCGGACGAGAGCTGAGCCGGAGCGGCCCGGCGCGTGCCCCCGTAACCCTCCTCGTGTGCCGGGAGGGCCGGGGGCACAGTGCTGTCACCCGCCCGGGGGCCCGACGATCACTCCTCGTCGTCGCCCTTCCCGGGCGCTTCCGACCGCAGCAGCGGGTGAATGACCCCCGGGAAGACGGTCGCCTGCACGACCTCCACGGCCGACCCGCCCTGCACCACGGTCTCCGCGACGCCCCAGGGCCGCCCGGCCAGGTGGACGGTCAGGGTGTACGAGGAGGAGCAGCCGGTGCACTCGTAGCGGTCGGCCCAGGTCTCGACCTCGGTGGTGGAGCCCGGGTAGCGCTTCACGTGCCGGTGGCGGGCGTGGCAGTGGTCGCAGGTCTCGCCCGGCTCGCAGGTCCCGCCGCAGGGGCAGGGCACGTCGAGGGAGTCTGCGGGCGTCCAGCGCTGCACGAGGACGGCGTCCCGGGTGGCGGCGGTGTCCTTCATGGCCTTGAGGTTGCGGGCGGCCACGTTGTACGACTCACCGGTGGCGGCCATCCGGTCGCGGATGACGTCCTTGCGTCCACGGTTGGTCGTCATGGTGGCTCCTCCTGGGTTCACGCAGCCCGTCAGGAGGCTCACGAGTCGTACCGGTACCTCTCTTACGTTACCGGCCCGGCCCGGACGCTCCCGACAGAGCGGTGACTCCGGCCTCGTACGCCCATGCGAGCCAGGATAGGTTCGGTCACGCCCCCCCCGGGGGGGGGGCCGCCCGCCCCCCGACCGATGAGGGAGCTTCCGTGGCCACCGTTCACCGCACCACCATGACGCCCACCAAGCTGGAGCTGATCACCGGCTGGCTGCCGCAGCAGAAGTGGTACGCGGGCCACACGGGAACGCCGGATCTGACGGGTGCCGGCGGGTTCCGGCTGGACGACCCGGCGGGCGAGGTCGGGATCGAGTTCATCGTCGTGGTGGACACCGCCGCTGAGGAGCCGGTGGCGTACCTGGTGCCGCTGAGCTATCGCGGCGCGGCCCTGGAGGACGCCCCCGAGGAGGCCCTGATCGGCACCTCCGAGCATGGAGTGCTCGGCACCCGGTGGATCTACGACGGCGTCCACGACCCGGTGGTACTGGCGCAGTTGGGTGCCCTGCTGCGCGGGGACGCGGAACCGCAGCGCCAGAGCGAGAGCGACACCCCCGACCCGACCGTCACCGTCCGGGGCACCGGCCCGGCCGAGGGCTTCGACGTCCGGATCAACCGGGTCCTGCCGTCCACGGAGGCCGAGCAGGAGCCGACGGCACACCTGGTCGCCGGGTGGACCTGGCCGGACGGAACGGCCGCGCGGGGCGTGTTCGCGGCCGTCGCGACGCGGTAGACGCCGCCTCTCCTGGCGCCTGCACGCCCCTCGCCCGTACGGCGGAGGCGGATCATCGCGCGGTACGACGTGCCGGGCCGGGCGGTGCGAGAGGTTCGGGTCATGACGACGACGGATCCCGCACCGCCCGGACCCCGCGCGCTGCCACCGGCCCGGCGGCCGGTCCCGTCGCCTCCGCGCTGGGCGGTACGTGCCGCGCATGTCGTGGCCTGGTCGACCGTCCCCTCCGGGATGTGGCGCATCGCGCTGGTGCTCGGCGTGCCGGTGGGGGTGATGGAGCGCGAGGAGTTCCTCGCCGCGTTCCCCGACGACTCGCCGCTGATCGCCCTGGCCTACGTCCTGCTGATCGGCGCGGTCGCCGAGGCCGCCTCGTACCTCACCCTCGGTCTGGTACGGCCCTGGGGGGAGGTGTTCCCGCGCTGGATTCCGTTCCTCGGCGGGCGCCCGGTGAACCACAGGCTCGCGGTCCTCGCCGCTTCCCTGGGAGCCCTCGCGGTCACGGTCCTGTGGTGGGTCCTCTTCTTCGGCGGTCTGCTGACCGCCCCCAGCCCGGACCCCGGCGTATCGGCGGGGGAGGCCCTCTTCGTCGCCTCGTACGTCCCGCTCCTGCTGTGGGGTCCGTTGCTGGCGGCGGTGACCTGGTCGTACCACCGACGCCACCGGGTACGGGCGGGGGAGTGACCGGGCCCGGACCGGCGCGGGTACCGTGCCCGCATGTGCATATCGACAGGTGAGGCGGCGTTCTCCGGCACGATCCTGTACTGCGGACGCCGACACCACGGCGAGCACGGCCTCGTCCACGTCCTGGGCTACCAGAACACAGCGGTCAACCTGGCGGGCGGCCCGAACGCCATGCTGCTGCACGTGCCGACGAGGCAGCTCACACCGCGCCACTTCCTCTCGGCGGGGCGCTCCGCCGATGTCCTGCACCGCATGGTCACCGCAGTGGAGGACGCCGCCGCGGCGGCCGACGACATCGTGTGGATGAGTGCGGAACCGCAGGCGGCGGTCCAGGTCTTCGACCATGACGTCTACACGGTGCTCCTGGCGGACGACCCCACCGCGGTCCCCGCCGCACTGTGGCAGGTGCCGCCGCACCGGCGCCCCCAACTCGACCCGGAACTCCTGCACTTCTACGCCGAGCACTTCCCGGACCACACCATCGTCGTCTGCTGCTTCGACAACGCGGAAGCGCGACGGGCCAAGCCCCTGTTGCTGTGGTACGAGCCCCTCGACCCCGACCGGCTGACCGTCCCGGCCCTGGACAGCCACACCGGCAAGGCACCGGACCTGGACGCCGCCGTGCCGGTGGACCACTGGGTCCTGTTCTCCACCGACGAGGCCGCCGCCGACTGGGGCGCGCCCGTCGCGTACCCCGGCGGCATGCGCCACAGCCTGCGCGAATTCCTCCCCGCAGCGGTCATCGGCCGGCACTACGGGGACGGGCAGGCCCTGCCTAACGGGGACTTCACCATCGGCCACGGTGATCTGCTCGACGGCGACCCCGACCACATCGAGCGCCTGCAGCCGTTCCGGCGCTGACTACCCGGCCGCCTGGGCGGCGTACGAGAGGAAGTGCGTCCAAGACGCCGGGGCGAGGGCGAGCTGCGGGCTCTCGTCGAGCTTGGAGTCGCGGACGTGGACGGTGGAGGGGCAGGTGGCGACCTCGACGCAGTCGTCGCCGGAGCCGCTGCTGTAGCTCGACTTGTGCCACTCCAGGGCGACCTCCACGCAGGAGTCGCCGTCGCCGCCGCTGTAGCTGCTCTTGAACCAGGCCAGGGGTGTGGTACTCATCTCGCTCCTCGCATCCGCCGCATCAGGCTCTTGGAGTCGTCCAACGAGAGAGCCTGTGAACGCATACTTGCACACCGCATCTGGAGCGCGCTGATCACTTTGGGGTCGGAGACGAACTGCCCGTGCTCCTGCCCTTCCAGATAGCCGAACCACTGGTGATCCGGCGTCTCCAGCAGTCGCATCGGCCCATGCAGCCCTGCATGGTGATGCCGGACCAGAGGCATGATCTGGACGTCCACGTTGCGCAGCTCGGACAGGTCGAGGATGTGGTCGAGCAGTTCCCTGGTGACCTCCTCGCCGCCCAAGTCCCGCAGGAACAGGTGCTCTTCGAGGATGAAGCTGAAGGAGGTGTTCGGCCGCTCGCGCAGCAGTTGCTGACGATCCAGCCGAGCCGCGAGCTGCGCCTCGATCTGCTCGTCGGCGAGCGGCGGCAACTGGTCGGTGAACAGCGTCCGGGCATATGCGGCTGTCTGCAACAGCCCCGGAATCAACCGGCACTCGTACGTGTACAGGCTCAGCGCCGACAGCTCCAGTTCCGCCCACTGCCGGAACCAGCTCGCCAGCCCCTTCCGCCGCGTTAGATGCTTCGCCGCCGCCAGGATCACCCCGAACGCGTCAAGGACGCTGTCCGCGCGCTCCGCGAAGTCCGGTGGTGGGAGGCGGCGGCCCTGCTCGACGGAGGCGACGGTCTCGGGGGAGTACCCGACGAGCGGGGCGAACTGTTCCTGCGTCAGGCGTGCCCGCTTGCGGAAGGTCTTGACGACTTCCCCGAACATCTTGAGGCTGTACTGCGGTTCGGGCTCGGGGCTGCGCCCGCTGGCGTTGCCGAAGGTCCCGTGGACCGGGCTGTCGATGCTGTCCGAGCCGTGCGTCATGTACGGCCACCTCCCCGTGCGCCTGTCCTGGTTCGCTACCCGTCCATGCTCACGGAACGTGACCCGTACCGTCTACTCTTCGCGCCCGTACGCTGACTCAGCGTACGGGTCGCCAACCTGGTGGAGTGGGTCCGTGGCCCGGAATCTGGGGGCATGGAAGCGCCTACGACGACTCAACCTCCCGTAACCGTACGTGTGTTCAAGCACCAATACCCGGCGGTCCCGCGGGGGGCCAGGCTCGCCCGCCGCGTCGGCCTGCACAAGCTGCACACCTGGGGCGTCCCGTACCTCAGTGACGCCTCGGAGTCGGCGGCCCTGATCCTGGGGGAGTTGGCGGCCAACGCGGTGACCCACGGCCGTGTCCCCGGCCGCGACTTCGAACTGCGCCTGTCGTACATGCCCGGCGACCCGGAGGCGCCGGGCCTCCTGCGGATCGAGGTCTCCGACACCCGGGGCGAGCGCCGGCCGCCCGGCCCCGGCGAGATCACCGCCCCGGAGGACGGTTCGGACAGCGGGCGCGGGCTGCTGATCGTGGAGGCCTTGGCGGACCGCTGGACGGTCCTCGACCGCGACCCGGGCAAGACGGTCCGCGCGGAACTGGACCTGCTGTACTGAGCGACGATGCCGGGCGTGCGGCGGATGAACTCCCGCGGCGTTCTGCCAGTGGCAGAACAGCGGCCGGATCGGGCTCGACGGTCGGTACGGTCCCGTCCTATGGCAGCGACGACGGCGATGACAGCGGTGACGACGCGTACGGTCGAGTATCCGGCCGACGGTTTGACGATGGTCGGGTACCTCGCGCTCCCGGCGGGTGTCGACCCCCGGCCCGCCGTTCTGCTCGGGCCGGAGGGCATGGGGCTCAGCGACGTCGAACGCCGCCGGGCCGACGCGCTGGCCGAGCTGGGCTACGTAGTGCTGGCCTTCGACCTGCACGGCGGGCGCTACCTGGGCGACCCGGAGGAGATGCTGGCCCGTTGCCTGCCGTTGCTCGCCGAGCCGGACCGGATGCGGGGCATCGGTCATGCGGCGCTCGACGTGTTGCGCGCCGAACCGCGTACCGACCCCGACCGGATCGCCGCCGTCGGCTACGGCACCGGGGGAGCCATCGGGCTGGAACTCGGGCGCGACGGTGTCGACCTGCGCGCGATCGGAACCGTCAACGCGACGACCACGGGCCGACCGGGCGAGGCGGCGAACATCCGCTGCCCGGTGTGGGCCGGGGTCGGGTCGGAGGACCCGATCATGCCGCCCGGGCAACGGAAGGCGTTCACCGCCGAGATGCAGGCCGCGGGTGTCGACTGGCGCCTCACGGTCTACGGCGGCGCCTTGCACGCCTTCCACCACCCGACGGTCGGCCACCCCGCAGTCCCCGGCGTCGGCCACCATCCCCGGCACGCGCGACGCGCCTGGCGCGACGTCGTCGACCTGCTCACCGAGTGTGTGCCGGTGGCGGACGAGCTGGGGGCGTGACCCAGGGGCTGGCGGGCTATGCGGGGTCGCGCAGCGAATGGACCATGCTCCGGAGGGCCCGGAACGCGCTTTCCTGCTCGTTCTCGGTCATGCCGGCCAGCATTCCGACCTCGACGGCCCTGACCGCCGCGGACGCCTCCTCCAGGCTCTGTCGTCCACGAGGTGTGAGCTGAGCGGGGAGAACCTTCCCCACTGCCGCCTCGGCGGGCCTGGTCACGTAGCCGTCCCGTTCCAGGGCCTGGAGCAGCACGTTCATCGACTGCCGTGTCACGAACGCGCCGCGCGCGAGCTCGGAGTTCGACATGCCCGGCCGTTGGGCCAGCAGTTCAAGGCATGAGTAGTGCGTCACGGTCATCCCGAGGGGGCGCAGGACCTCCTCCATGGCTATCCGCAAGGCGGTCGAAGCCTCTTTCAGTAGGTAGCCCAGTGACTTGTCCAGGTCGACGCCCGCACCGTCTTTGCTCATGTCAGAAGTCTGACATATGGTGGTGCGTGTCAGGAAGCTGACATGAAGCGAAGGAGTGCCACCATGCCTGCCACCGGTCCCGACTTCATCTCGTTCCAGGTGCGCGACCTCGCCGCCTCGCAGGCGTTCTACGAGCAGTACCTCGGCCTCGTCCGCTCGCAGGCCGGACCCCCGCACGCCGTCGTCTTCGAGACGAAGCCGATCGCGTTCGCCCTGCGCGAGGTCATTCCCGGGACGGATCTCGCATCGGTCGCCCAGCCCGGCATCGGTGCCGCGATCTGGCTCCACGCCACGGACGTCCAGTCCATCCACGACGCGCTCGCCGCCGACGGGCACACCATCGTCTCGGCACCGATCGACGGCCCCTTCGGCCGGACGTTCACCTTCGCGGACCCGGACGGCTACCACGTCACGCTGCATGACCGCGCGTGACGGGCCGGTCCTGTCCGAAGTGATCCCGCGGAGGCGTCATGACATCTCCGCAGGATCACCCCCATACAGGGAAATCCGCATGTGGTGGTACTGGGCGTACGTGGAGGTGAGCGCCCAGGGGTCGTCGCGCACTTCCAGGAACTCAAGGACCAGCGAGAACAGGTGGTCCACGGCCTGCCGCTCCTGCTCCGGCTCGAACCGGAGGCTGTCGAATCCTCGGAACGTGAACCCCGGTAGCGCTTGGGCGAGGACCCTCGCCATCCAGTGCTGACTCGACAGCTCTCCCTCGCGTACGGCCAGCCACTCGTGGAACCCGCGAAGCAAGCCGCCGGAACGCGCCTGGTTGAACCCCAGGAGAAGGGCGGCGGTCGGGTGGTAGGTGCTGCCCAGGCCATACATCTCCGGATGGCCCCGGACCTGTTCGACGAACTGCTTGTCGTTCATGCGCCACCAGAGCCTTCGGTCTGCGAGTGGAGTGAGTGGTATTTCCCGTACATGCGAGCCAACGCCATCACGTCATCCCGCATCGTCAGGAAATCGTGCAGCAGGGAGAGGAGCAGCCGCACGGCCTCCTTCTCCTGCTGTGAATTCGAGTTGTACAGCTTGTTCCAGCCCCACCCTTCGACGTCGGGAAGTGCCTCGTCAAGGGCGAGTGCCTGCCAGCCGAAGCTGGAGCATTCACCCTTGCGCACGACCAGCCACTCCGTGAATCCGCGCAGAAGTCCACCTGAGCGGGCCTCGTCAAATCCTGTGAGGAAAATGACCGTATTTCTGTACGAACCTTCGATGCCGTAAAGACCGGGGCGTGCCTTTACGCCTTCGAAGTATTGCCTGTCGTTCACTTGTGTCCCCTGAATCCCCGTAGCGATCGACGACGGAGGCAGTGCTCTCCGGCCGCCCGTCGAAGTGTGCAGCCCCCGAGTGCCGCCCCCGAGAGGTCGAGTCGCCCAGAACGCCAACCTATCCTGGGTGGGCAGAGGAAACGTATGCGTGTGTGATTTCGAGACAGTCGGCGGGCCGGATTCAGTGGGAGAGACGCGTGAGCGGGGTGTCGATCCGTCGCATCTGCCCTGGGAGATCCGCCACTTCGAGACTGTGCAGACCTGTATGCGGGACGCCGTCCTGGGCATTCTTGCCTCGGCGGGGTTCCAGGTGGAGAAAGCGGACGTGCACAGTTACGGAAGTTCCTTTCAGGTGAAGGGATTTACCCGCTGATCCCACATGGCCGGATGGCCCTCGGGGGCTCACCCCCGCCGCACTCTCCCCGCGATCCGGCGGCCCAGGCGGCCCAGCGCGCTCGATCGGTTCCAGTCGCGGAAGGCGTCGGCCCGGCCGCTGCTGCCCGTGCGGCCCACCGTCGCCTCGACCTCCGCGACGTCCTCCGCCGACATGGCGCGGACGGCCGGGCGCAGGACCTCGTCCAGGAGGGCGGCGGCCACCGGGGGCCAGGCCTTGCCCGCGTGCGGGTGGGCCGTCCAGACGGTGAAGCAGTCCGCCGCGTAGGCGGGCTGGGTGCGCAGCCGGGTCCGTACCGTCTCCGTCCGGGCGGTGCGGTCGTACGCGGCGATCAGCTCGGCGTCCTCGCCGTGGACGAAGGCGTACAGCTCCGCCCCCGGACGGTCCGGGGCCAGCAGCCGTTCGACCAGGGCCGCGTGCGCCCGCTCCCGGAGCGCCGGTTCGACCGGTTCCGCCTGGGCGCACAGGGTGCGGACCGTCTCCGTCCAGCCGGGGTCCGGTGCGCCTGTGCGCAGCTCGCGGACGAGGTCCAGCAGCAGGAGGCCCGCTCGCTCCCGGCCGCCGATCTCCCCCGGGAAGCCGCGCAGGAGGTCGTGGGCGAGCGCGGCCGCCTCGTCGGGGCTCGTGGTGGGCGAGGCGACGGAGTGCGTGCCGGTGGGGGACGGCTCTGCGGCGGCCGCGCCCAGTGCCGCGTCGACCAGGCGGGCCCACGTGCCCGCCACGCGGTGCGAGTCCGAGGTGGCTGCGTCCAGCAGGAGCCGGGCCTCCGCCACCGTCGGGGCCCGGTCCTCCCACACCAGGCCCACCGCCGTGCGCAGCACCAGCGGCTCGGCGAAGGGGGAGAGGCCGGCCGCCCGCAGCACCCGGTGCCACACCGCCGCCCGGTCGCCGCCGAGGGTCGCCATCGCGGCCGGCACCTCGGCGCACATCCGCAAGTGCGGCAACGCCTGCGTCCCCGTGAACGGCAGCGCCACCCGCTCCAGGAACCGGGCCACCGCCCCGGGGTCCTGCGGGGCGATCCGGTCCAGCGCGCCGAGCAACGCCGTCCGCACCTCGAACTGCTCGTCCAGCAGCTCCAGCAGAGCCGGGGCGAAGTCCGGGGGGCCATCAGCCCTCGCCCCGCCCTCATCCGGTGCCTCCGCTGCCGCCTCCTCCTCCGCCTTCGCCTCCGTCAGCAGGGCTGGTGCCAGACGGTCCACGACCCCTGGCAGTGACTCCGTACCGTCCACACCCAACAGCCGTGCCACCCGCAGCAGTTGCACGGTCCGTGCCACCGAACGGGATCCGGTCGTGTCGCTCAGCTCGGTCAGGATCTCCGGGCCGAGCCGCTCCGTCACCGCCGCCCCCTCCGGTCCCACGAACGCGTCCCGGCGCGGCAGTTCCAGCGAACCGTTGCCGCCCCGGACCGCCTCCGTGACCAGCATCGCCGCGAGCGGGGCGGTCACCGGGGCGGGGCAGCGGCCCTCCAGTGCGCCGAACAGCCTGCCGGCCGCGTCGAATTCGGGGCCCGTACGGTCGTCGATACCGGGGGAGGTGAGGGCCTCGACCAACTGGCCCGTGCGCTTGGGGTCCAGGGCGTACGGGCGGTCGGCCGCCCAACCCGCGGCCGCGGCACGCTCGTCCGGCCCGAGCGGGATGCCCGCGCACAGGGCCGTCACGGCCAACGGGCCTGCGGCGAACGGCTCCCCGGGCAGTTCCCGCGCCTCCCGGAACAGCTCCGGCGACCGGCTCCGCCAGATGCGCGCAGCCGTCGTCGCCCACACGTCGTCCGTGCCACCGCCCAACGGCGCCTGCCCCGCGCACACGTGCACCCGCAGGCCCGCCGTCCGGGCCGCCTCCGCGTCCTCCGGCAGCACCCCCACCACCCGTACCGCCGAACTCCCCGGCCGCCGGGTGTACGTCGTGAACGTGAGCCGCTCCGCGCTCTCCCTCGGCAGCGTCGCCGACGCGAGGCCCAGCCACCGGGCCACGTCCGCGCACTGCCGCTCCACCAGCACCACCGGCCGCCCCTCGGAGGTCTCCGCGTCGCTCGCCCGGCGCAGGTCCGCCAGTACGGCCGCGAGCCAGGGGCCGCGCGACACGGCGAAGTCGTCCAGGCCCTCGGAGACCGCCGCAGGGCCCGGCGGCAGCGTCAGCGGGTCCGGTATCGCACCGCCGGGCGTCACCGCCACCCAGTGCGGCGACCGCCACGCCTCGACCGGCAGCCGGTCGCCCGGCAACGGCACCCCCGGCGGCAGGTGCACCGCGTGCGCGTGGAACCGCACCCCCGGCCCCGCGCCGCCACCCGTCTCCCGTACCGGGGCCGACCGGGAGACCAGACGGCTGCCGTCGGAGAGGACGGCGTACGTGAACGACTGGGGCAGCGAACGGAGTTCGTCGTCCGAAGGGTGATCGGGGAAGCCTTCGGGAAGCTCGTGGCGCAGCAACGGCTCGATCTCCGCCAGCAGGGCCCCGGACACTCCGGCACCGACCGCCGTGAACCGGCCCGCCGTTCGCTCGTCCCCCGGCGTTCCCTCGTTCCCCGGCGCGGCGGAGGTGTAGTGCACCTGTGCAAGGCTCATCTGTCGGCCCTCTTCGTCCTGCCGCGCCCGGACCCCGTGCCCACCCCGTACGGCTGGGTCGGGGGAGAAGTCCGCAGCCGCGGGGGCGACGTTATCAAGGACGGGGACCTCATCCCTACGCTGCGTCAGGTCCTGGCCCGAGGGCCGCTGCACTACGTTGGCCGCATGAGCGACGTGAGGCTTTCCACGGGCGTGATCGACTACCACGACACCGGGGGCGAGGGGCCCGTGGTGGTTCTGCTGCACGGTGTGGCCATGGACGGGTCGTTGTGGGACGCCGTCGTCGCCGGGCTCGGGGGCGGGGTGCGGTGCATCGTGCCCACCCTGCCGCTCGGCGGGCACCGCAGGCCCATGGACGCCGGCGCCGACCTGTCCGTCCTCGGGGTCGCGCGGCTGGTCGCGGAGTTCCTGGAAGCCCTCGAACTGGAGGACGTGACCCTGGTGATGAACGACTGGGGCGGCGCCCAGGCGCTGGTCGCCGATGGGCGGGCCGACCGGATCGGCAGGCTCGTCATCACGTCCTGCGAGGCGTTCGACAACTATCCGCCCGGGCTGCCCGGCCGGAACCTCGCCGCCTTCGCCAAGCTGCCGGGAGGGCTCCGGGCCGCCTTCTCCCTGCTCCGGTTGAGGCCCGCACGGCGGCTGCCCATGACCTGGGGGTGGATGAGCAAGCGTCCCGTTCCGGACGCCACGATGGACCGGTGGTTCCGGCCGCTGCTGGCCTCGGCCGAGATCCGGCGCGATCTGCGCGCCTATGTCCTCGGCGTACCGGAGAAGGCCGAACTCCTGCGGTGGGCCGAGCAACTGCGCACCTTCGACCGGCCCGCGCTGGTGATCTGGGCCACCGATGACCGCGTCATGCCGCTCGACCACGGGCGGCGCCTGGCCGAGATCCTGCCGCGGGGAAGGCTGGTGGAGGTCGCCGACAGCTACACGCTGATCCCGCTGGACCGGCCGGACGCCCTCGTCGAACACCTCGGAGCCTTCCTGGCGGAGACGGCCTGACGGGGGCCGGGGCGGCTGTGTGACGGGGCGTTCGCATGTCCCGATGAGGCAACAGTCCCCGGACGCCACCACCGCGGCGAGGCGGCGAACTTATGATCGACGCGGCGTCGAGGAGGAACGGGGAATCGCTGTGAGCCGTCACGTGCCGTTAAGAGGAGGGCGGCTCGCGCTGCCCATGCCCCCGTCCCTGACCTTGGTGACCCTGGTGACCGTGCTGCTCGCCGGTTGCTCCGGTAACGCGGCGGACGATCCCGGGAACGCCGAGAAGCGCGACGCATCCGTGAGTGCGAGTGCGAGTGCGAGTGCCCGTGCGGACGGCGGCGCGGCGTCCGGGCCGTCTGCCGAGGCGACGGAGACGCTCGACCCCGACCCGGCCCGGCTCCCGAAGACCCGGGCGGCCGCGCTGGACCTCATCGGCCGCGTCATCGCCGACCCCGACAGCTTCGGTCCCGGCGTGGTGAAGCGGAGTCCGTACGAGAGCGACCCGGACACCTGGCCCGTGCTCGGCAAGGACTGCGTCTGGCAGCAGCAGAAGCCCGCGCACAGTGTCCTGGCCACCCTCAGCCGGTCGTTCGAGGTGCCCGCCGCGGCGGGCAAGGGGCCGCTGCGGCTCGCCGCGACCGTCACCGTGCACCGTGCCCGCGTGGACGCGGCCTGGGAGGTGGCGGAGTCGATCGAGGAGTCGATGCGCTGCCCCACCCAGCAGTTGCGCGAGGGCGAGCTGATCGGCTCCCTGGTCGCGGGCGCGCTGTTCGGCGGCGAGGCCAACCAGAACAACTCCGACGACTTCCTGAGCGAGGCGGGGCAGTACCAGAGCTCCGAGGTCGGCGGACCGCACTACTACGCCTGGCAGCAGGCGCAGGTCCAGCAGTTCACCCTCGCCGTCACCGGCAAGGGGGCGAAGGGGCGCACCGGGCGGGAGGTCGACGACCTCGTCGTCCAGGCGCAGGCCGCCATGCTGGTGCAGTTGAGATCCGCCGTCGAGAAGCAGAGCTGAGGCCCGGCGATGGAAGATCTGCGACCCACCGACCCCGCCCGGATCGGCGGACACCGGCTCCTGGCCCGCCTGGGAGCGGGCGGCATGGGCGTCGTCTACCTCGGCCGGACCGACGCCGGAGCACTCGCCGCGATCAAGGTGATCCTGCCCGAGTACGCCGGGGACGAGGACTTCCGGACCCGCTTCCGCCGCGAGGCCGAGGCCGCCCGCCGGGTCGACAGCCCGTGGGCCGTGCCCGTCACCGGAGCCGACACCGAGGCCGAACGGCCGTGGCTGGCGACCGAGTTCGTACCCGGTCCGACGCTCTCCGACGTCGTCGCCCGGCGCGGCCCGCTGCCCGTGCGCAGCGTCACCGTCCTCGGCCGGCTGCTCGCCCGCGCGCTGGCCGCCGTCCACGCCGCCGGGCTCGTCCACCGAGACGTCAAACCGGGCAACGTCCTGCTGACGGCCGGCGGCCCCCGGCTGATCGACTTCGGGATCGCCCGCACCGCCGACGCCACCGCGCTCACCGCCACCGGGATGATCGTCGGCACCCCGGGCTTCCTCCCGCCCGAGCAGGTGTGGGGGGACGCGGAGGTGCCGGGGGTGCCTGAGGTGCCGTCCGGGCCCGGGAGCACCGAGCAGGCTTCGGGGAGCACCGAGCAGGTTTCGGGGAGTGTGGAGGCGGCGCGCGGGAACACTAAGGCGGTGCGCGGGGACACCGAGGCGGCGTCCGGAGCCGGTAACATCGGGGCGGCGTCCGGGTCCGGGAACACCGAGGCCGCGTCCGGGAATCCCGCCGGGGCCGCCGGGGACGTCTTCTCGCTCGGCTGCCTCCTCGCGTACGCCGCCACCGGCCGGCCCCCCTTCGGCAGCGGCGCGGTCGACGCCGTCCTCTACCGCACGGTCCACGACGCCCCCGACCTCGACGGCATCCAGGACGCCGCGCTGCGCGCGCTGCTGGAGCGGTGCCTCGCCAAGGAGCCCGGCGAGCGTCCGGCCGCCGCCGACCTCGACACCCTGATCGCCGAGGACGTACCCGCCGGGGCCACCGCCGAGTGGCTGCCCGAGGACGTCGTCCGGATCATCGCGGACCGGGCCGCCGCGCTGCTGGCCCTGCCCGACATCGAGGCCACCGTGGCGGTCGCCGAGAACCCCGGGCCTCCGCAACCCGCGCCCGGACGACGGCGGTTCCTGCTGTACGCGGCCGGGGGCGCGATCGCCCTCGGCGCCGGAGCCCTCACCGCCGTACGCCTCACACGCGACGAGTCCGGCACGGGCGGCGGGGACGGGGCTCCCGGGGGCAGCCGCTGGATCATCGGCGTGCACGCCGACCTCACCGGACCCGGGAGCGCCGCCGGGCGCGCCCAGGAACGCGGTGTCCGGCTCGCCGTCGACCGCTTCAACTCCCTCGACGACCAGCCCTTCCGGCTGGCCGTGAAGGTCCTCGACGACCAGGGCGACGCCCGTCGATCCGTCCAGGTCGCCGAGGAGTTCGCCCGTGACCCAGAGGTCCTGGCGGTCATCGGCCCCACGAGCGACGAGACGACCGGGGCGGCCCTGCCCGCGTACGACGAGGCGGCGCTGCCGGTCCTGACGGTGTCGGCCCTCCAGATCACCTTCCCGAAACGGGCCAACGCCTCCTTCTTCCAGGCCACCCCCTCCCACGCCGCGCTCGCGGTCCCGATCGTCAACCGCCTCCTGCTGCGCCCCGACGTCGAGCGCCTCGGCGTCCTGGTCGACCGGGCCGGCGGACAGGCGGCCTACCAGGCGGGGTACGCGGCCAACCTGCTGACCCCCCAGCTCACCACCGGCACCACGCACCCCCGGGTGGTGCCCGCCGGGACCACCGTCTTCGACCCGGTCCTCACCGACCTCCTGTCCAACCGGAGCGACGCCCTCTTCTACGCCGGTGACGCGGCCGGCGCAGCCCGCGTCGCCCGCATCCTGGCCGACCTCTCCTTTCCCGGACCGTGTATGGCCCAGCACACCGTCATGGGGCCGGAGTTCCTGGAGCAGGCGGGTGCGTCGGCCGAGGGCTGGGAGTTCGTCGCCCCGTTCACCGACGCGAGCGCCCCGGCCGGCGCGACCTTCGCCGCCGCCCACCGCAAACGGTTCGGCGCCGCGCCCGCCGCCTGGTCGGCCGAGGCGTACGACGTGGCGGGTCTCGTCGCCCGCGAACTGGCCGCCGTGGCCGAGGCCGCGGCCAAGGGCGCGACAGCCTCGGCCACCGGCGCGACGGCCTCGGTCAAGGGAGCGACAGCCGGTGCCGCGGGGGCGTCGGCGAGCGCCACGGCCACGACCGGCGCCACGCCCTCCGGCGACGGCCGGCCCACCCGCTCCGCGCTCTCCGCCGCGATCGCCGCCGCCCGGTACGACGGGGTCTCCCGCTCCTACGCGTTCGACGAGGAGCGCCGGCAACTCGTCGGCCAGGACGCCCACCTGTACCGGGTCGAGGACGGCCGCATCCGCTACCTCGGCCCGGCCCCGAAGCCGAAGAGCTGACGTGCGGCCCCTCACCTCCGAGGACCCCCGCACCGTCGGCCCCTACCGCACCCTCGTCCGGCTCGGCGCGGGCGGCATGGGCGTGGTCTACCTGGCGCGCTCGACGGGCGGGGCGCTCGCCGCCGTCAAGGTGATCCGGGCCGAGCACGCCGCCGACCCCGGCTTCCGGGCCCGCTTCCGGCGGGAGGCCGAGGCCGCTGCCCGGATCACCGGCCCGTGGCTGGTCCCGGTGCTCGGCGCGGACACCGAGGCCCGCGAACCGTGGCTGGCGACCGCGTTCGTCCCCGGGCCGTCGCTGGCCGAGGTGGTCCGGGCCGGCGGCCCGCTGCCCACGGCCGCCGTCCGGGCGCTCGGGCACCGGCTCGCCGAGGCCCTCGCCGCGGTCCACGAGGCCGGGCTGATCCACCGCGACGTCAAACCCGGCAACGTCCTCCTCGCCCTCGACGGCCCCCGCCTCATCGACTTCGGGATCGCCCGCCACGAGGGGGCCACCGCGCTGACGGCCACCGGCGCGGTGATCGGGACGCCCGGCTACCTGGCCCCCGAGCAGGCGTCGGCCTGGCCGCTGGGGCCACCGTGCGACGTGTTCTCGCTCGGCTGCGTCCTGGTGTACGCGGCGACCGGGCGGGGCCCGTTCGGCGAGGGCGGCGGGGCGGGCGCCCTGTTCCGCACGGTCCACGAGGAGCCGGACCTGACGGACGTCCCGCCCGGCCTGGCCCCCGAGCAGGCGTCGGCCTGGCCGCTGGGGCCACCGTGCGA
>NZ_JAFEUF010000113.1:17694-22443 GCF_016901035.1 Streptomyces durocortorensis | reverse complement strand
GATGAAGCTGAGCGGGCCGGGTGGGTCTGCCGGAAGGGGGGCGAAGCGGTCGGCTCAGCCCAGCGGGTGGCCGATCAGCATCGTCGGCGCTCCCGCCACCCGGGTCAGGAACACCGTCGCCGAGCCCGGCCCGCTCAGCTTCATCCGGCGGCGCAGCTCCTCCGGTTCGACCGCCGAGCCGCGCTTCTTGACGGTCAGCACGCCGATCCGACGCTCCCGCAGCAGCGCCTTCAGCTTCTTCATGTTGAACGGCAGCTGATCGGTGATCTCGTACCCGGAGACGTACGGGGAGGAGTACGGCACATCGCTCGTGATGTACGCGATCGTCTCGTCCACCAGCCGCCCGCCGCACCGCTCCACGAGGTCCGCGACCAGATGCGCCCGGATCACCGCGCCGTCCGGCTCGTACAGATAGCGCCCGACCCGCCCCACCGGTGGGGCCGGCAGCGGGGCCGGAGCGGTCAGGGTCGCCCCGGCGGGGAGCAGCGTGGCCCGGAACGCGCCGGCCGCGAAGCCCTCCCCGTACCAGAGCACCGCCTCCTTCACGTCCCCGCCGTCCGAGATCCACTCGGCCTCCGCCTCCGGGCCGATCGCCTCGTGCGGGATGCCCGGGGCGATCTTCAGCGCCGCCCTGGGGGCCTTCAGCGCGGCGGCCGTGGCCCAGGAGAGGGGCGGTGAGTACGCCTCCGGGTCGAAGATGCGGCCCCGGCCGCCGCGCCGGGCCGGGTCGACGAAGACCGCGTCGTACGGGGAGGTGTCGATCTCCGTGACATCGGCGCACCGCACCTCGACCAGGTCCCCGAGCCCCAGCGCTTCCGCGTTGGCGCGGGCCACCTCGGCGGTCAGCGGGTCGCGGTCCACGGCGAGTACGGCGATCCCGGCGCGGGCCAGGGCGAGCGCGTCGCCGCCGATGCCGCAGCACAGGTCCGCCACGCTCCGTACGCCGAGGGCGGCGAGGCGGGCGGCGCGGTATTCCGCCACCGAGGTGCGGGTGGCCTGCTCGACCCCGTTGGGCGTGAAGTACATCCGGTAGGCGTCCTCGGCCCCGAACTTGGCGACCGCCCGCTGCCGCAGCCGGGCCTGGCCGAGGGCCGCCGACACCAGCTCCGCCGGGTGCGTGCGGCGCAGCCGGGTCGCGGTGGCCAGCTCGTCGGCGGGGTCGTGGTCGCGCAGCTCGGCCAGCAGTCGCCCGCCCTCGGGGGTGCGCAGCGCGGCGAAGGCGGCGCGGGCGGGGTCGTCGGCCGAGGAGGCGGAGGGGGTCGTTGCGTTCACCCGGTCCATTGTGACCGGTGCGCCGGCGGAGGTCCCTGTGGGCCGCCCGGGGGACGGTGCCGGTCCGCTCGCGGTGTCGGAATGGGCGCACGGGGTGGCGGCTGGCAGGATGCGGCGCCATGCAGCTAGTACGACAAAACGAAAAGTCAGGCAGAAAACGGCACAGGTCGGGCGTCGTCGTGCTGGCGGCCCTGCTGGCCGCCGCCGTCGCCTCCGGATGCGCGGCGGAGGCGGGCGGCAGCGGCGCGGGCGCCCCCGGCGGATCCGCGAAGCCCACCTCGGGCCCGTCGGGCGACGCGGCGCCGCAGGCCGGGCCCGCCCCGGCCCCGGACACGTACGCCGAGACGGTCAGGAAGCAGCAGGCCGCGCGGGCGGTCGCGGCGAAGAAGTGGGGGCTCGCCAAGGTCCCGCTCGCGGCCCCCGAGCCGCCGAAGGTCAAGCCGTCCATCACCACCCGCAAGGGCTTCGAGGTCCGGAACGACAAGGGGCTCCCGCCGGTCTTCACCACCGTCCCGACCAAGGAGAAGATCGTCTTCCTGACGATGGACGACGGGGCGGAGAAGGACCCCGAGCTGCTGCGGATGATGACCGAACTGTCCATCCCGTACAGCGCGTTCGTCAGCGACTACGTCATCAACGACGACTACGGCTACTTCAGGAAGATGCAGCGGCGCGGGGTGACCATCAGCAACCACACCCTCAACCACCGCTATCTGCCCGGACTGTCGTACGCCGAGCAGAAGCGGGAGATCTGCGGCCAGCAGGAGAAGATCCTCAAGCACTACGGGAAGCGGCCCACCCTCTTCCGCCCGCCCTACGGCAACTACAACCGCGACACCCTCGTCGTCGCCAAGTCCTGCGGCATCACCGCCGTACCCCTGTGGTCCTCCGAGGCCTTCCCCGACCGCATGGAATGGCGCGAGTGGGACCGGGACCTGCACCCCGGCGACATCGTCCTCACCCACTTCCGCGGCAAGGAGGACTGGAAGGGCTCGATGCCCGACATGATCCGCCGGGTCATGAAGACCATCACGGACAAGGGGTACGCGGTGGCGAAGCTGGAGGACTACGTCTGAGCCGCGGGGGCGTCCCGGAGCGGCGCGCGGGTGGTGAATTGGCACTCCGCTTGACCGAGTGCTAATCGCGGTCATAGTCTCGGGTCTGGCACTCCCCCCTGGAGAGTGCCAGCACCACCTTGTGCGACAGGGCAGGTCCGGCACCCGCGACGACGGATCGGTCCGATCGCCACCCACTGACTGCTAAACCCCGTGAGATCTCCGAAGGGGGAGACCGGATCGTGTCGACCACCAGCTCCAAGGTTGCGATCAAGCCGCTCGAGGACCGCATTGTGGTCCAGCCGCTCGACGCCGAGCAGACCACGGCTTCCGGCCTGGTCATTCCGGACACCGCGAAGGAGAAGCCCCAGGAGGGCGTCGTCCTCGCCGTGGGCCCGGGCCGCTTCGAGAACGGCGAGCGGCTTCCGCTCGACGTCAAGACCGGCGACGTCGTCCTGTACAGCAAGTACGGCGGCACCGAGGTGAAGTACAACGGCGAGGAGTACCTCGTCCTCTCGGCCCGCGACGTTCTCGCGATCGTCGAGAAGTAATTCACCCACGTTTGCTTGTGTTCTGCGCCCCTGGCCCCCTGCGTAACAACTAGCCGGGCGGCGAGGGGCGCAGTTCATTTTGAGAGGGAACACAGCCCATGGCGAAGATTCTGAAGTTCGACGAGGACGCCCGTCGCGCCCTTGAGCGCGGCGTCAACAAGCTTGCCGACACGGTGAAGGTGACGATCGGCCCCAAGGGCCGCAACGTCGTCATCGACAAGAAGTTCGGTGCCCCCACCATCACCAACGACGGTGTCACGATCGCCCGCGAGGTCGAGCTCGACGACCCGTACGAGAACCTCGGCGCCCAGCTCGTCAAGGAGGTGGCGACCAAGACCAACGACGTAGCGGGTGACGGCACCACCACCGCGACCGTCCTGGCCCAGGCGCTCGTCCGCGAGGGCCTGCGCAACGTCGCCGCGGGCGCCTCCCCGGCCGCCCTGAAGAAGGGCATCGACGCCGCCGTCAAGGCCGTGTCCGAGGAGCTCCTCTCCACGGCGCGCCCGATCGACGACAAGGCCGACATCGCCGCCGTGGCCGCGCTCTCCGCGCAGGACCCGCAGGTCGGCGAGCTCATCGCGGACGCGATGGACAAGGTCGGCAAGGACGGTGTCATCACCGTCGAGGAGTCCAACACCTTCGGTCTGGACCTGGAGTTCACCGAGGGCATGGCCTTCGACAAGGGCTACCTGTCCCCGTACATGGTGTCCGACCAGGAGCGTATGGAGGCCGTCCTCGACGACCCGTACATCCTGATCCACCAGGGCAAGATCGGCTCCATCCAGGAGCTGCTGCCGCTCCTGGAGAAGGTCATCCAGGCCGGCGCCTCCAAGCCGCTCCTGATCATCGCCGAGGACGTCGAGGGCGAGGCGCTCTCCACCCTCGTCGTCAACAAGATCCGCGGCACCTTCAACGCCGTCGCGGTGAAGGCCCCGGGCTTCGGCGACCGCCGCAAGGCCATGCTCGGTGACATCGCCACCCTCACCGGTGCGACCGTCATCGCCGAGGAGGTCGGCCTCAAGCTCGACGGCGCCGGTCTCGACGTGCTGGGCACCGCCCGCCGCGTCACCGTCTCCAAGGACGACACGACCATCGTCGACGGCGGGGGCAACTCCGACGACGTCAAGGGCCGCGTCAACCAGATCAAGGCCGAGATCGAGGCCACGGACTCCGACTGGGACCGCGAGAAGCTCCAGGAGCGCCTTGCGAAGCTGGCCGGCGGCGTGTGCGTCATCCGTGTCGGCGCCGCCACCGAGGTGGAGCTCAAGGAGAAGAAGCACCGCCTCGAGGACGCCATCTCCGCGACCCGCGCCGCGGTCGAGGAGGGCATCGTCTCCGGCGGTGGCTCCTCCCTCGTCCACGCCGTGAAGGTCCTGGAGGGCAACCTCGGCAAGACCGGCGACGAGGCCACCGGTGTCGCGGTCGTCCGCCGCGCCGCCGTCGAGCCGCTGCGCTGGATCGCCGAGAACGCCGGCCTGGAGGGTTACGTCATCACCTCCAAGGTCGCCGAGCTCGACAAGGGCCAGGGCTTCAACGCCGCCACCGGCGAGTACGGCGACCTGGTCAAGGCCGGCGTCATCGACCCGGTCAAGGTCACCCGCTCCGCCCTGGAGAACGCCGCGTCCATCGCGTCGCTGCTGCTCACGACCGAGACCCTGGTCGTCGAGAAGCCGGCCGAGGAAGAGGCCGACGCCGGTCACGGCGGCCACGGCCACTCCCACTAGTACCTGCCGGTACGTCCAGTACCCGCCGGTACATCCAGTGCCTGCCGGTACGTCAGAGGCCCCGGGGCCCCCCCGCGGGGGGGGGGCGGGGGGGGGGGGGGGGCCGGCCGGAACGGGGCGGCAATAGGAAACGGACGCCGGGGGGGG
>NZ_JAFEUF010000113.1:0-17684 GCF_016901035.1 Streptomyces durocortorensis | reverse complement strand
GCCTCCCCCCACATCTTTTTCTTTCGGGCTTTTTGTTCTTGAACCCGCTCTTAAAACGTTGGCCTCGCTTGCCCCGCCCCCCCGGCCCCCCCGCGGGGGGGGGGCCGGGGCCTCGGTGCGTCTCCCGGCCTACTGCGGACCGTACTTACGTCCCGTACGCGAGGTGACCCCGCCGAGCAGTCCCCGCGGCGCGACCTTCACCAGCCCCATCAGCGCCTTGTAGCGCGGGTCCGGGATCGACACCGTCTTCCCCCGGGCCAGATCCGCCAGCGCGGAGGCCACCAGCTTGTCCGCGTCGAGCCACATCCAGCCCGGGATGTTGTCCGTGCCCATCCCGGCCCGCTCGTGGAACTCCGTCCGGACGAACCCGGGGCACAGCGCCATCAGCCGCACCCCCGACCCGGCCAGATCCCGCGCCGCGCCCTGGGTGAACTGCACCACCCAGGACTTGGACGCCCCGTACGTACCGCGCGGCACGAACGCCGCGACGGACGCCACGTTGACGACCCCACCCCGGCCGCGCTCCTGCATCCCGGTGACCGCCGCCGAGGTCAGCCTCAGCACCGCCTCGCAGTGCACCTTCAGCATCGTCAGCTCATCGGCCATGGACACCTCCAGGAAGCGCCCCTTGTTGCCGAACCCGGCGTTGTTGACCAGCAGATCGACCGGGTGCCTGCGGTCCGCGAGCCGCTTCTCGACCGCCTCGATCCCGCCGTCCGTGGACAGGTCGGCGCTGAGCACCTCGGCCTCGATGCCGTGCCGGTCGTGCAGTTCGGTGGCCTGTTCGCGCAGCCGTGCGGTGTCCCGCGCCACCAGCACCAGGTTGTGCCCCTGGGCCGCGAGCCGCCGCGCGAACGCGGCCCCGATGCCCGCCGTCGCGCCCGTGATCAGTGCAGTCGTCATACGCGGCACGTTAGTGCCCCGCACCGACCGGGACCTCACCCGCCCGCTGTCCCGGGGGAGGCCCCTCCGTGCGGGTCAGGGCGACCCGGGGGCGAAGGACAGCATGCGGGCCTCGCGCACGGGCTTCTTGTTCTCGTCGCCGCTCACGATCGTCGGCGTCAGGACGAGCCGCCCGCCCACATAGGCGGTGCGCCCCATGGACATCTCGTACTCCCACCGGGCGGTCGCCACCGGATGCTTCACGACGTCCGTCTCCGTGCCGGCGCCGCGCGGGCCCATCAGGTAGGTCCGGCCGGGGCTGCTCGAGCCGGCCGCCTCGTAGACGCGCATCGACTTGCCGTCCTCCGCGCGCAGGGGATAGAGCCTCCGGAGCCGATTGTCCTTGATCCCCCACAGGAAATTCCCGGTCTTCACGTCGTACGCGCCGACCTGGTTCTGGCCGCCCAGCATGATGAGGCCCTTGTCGACCGAGGCGCCCCGGCAGGGCTGGATGTCACCGCCCGACCCGGTTCCGGCGCACTCCTCGAAGCCCTTGTCCCGGGCGTCGAAGGTGACACGGTGCTTGCCCTTGGGGTCCAGGACCGTGATGCGCCAGTCGGACGCGGTGTCCTTGTCGTTGTAGATGGTGAAGACGACCGGGTCCATGGAGATCAGACTGCCGAACCTCCAGCCGGTCTTCATCCGGTAACGCCACAACACCTTGCCGGTGTGCGGGTCGAGTTCGCGCACCTGGCCGTAGTTCTTGCCCCGCTCGACGGCGATCATGCACTCGGAGCTCACCAGGAGCCGGGCCGGGCCGCCCGCCACATCGTCGGGAACGCACTTGTCCTTGTTCTCCCGGGGGACCTCGTACAGCTTGCTCCCGTCGGCCATCCGGTAGGTGATGACCACCATGCCCCTGGCGACGGACAGGACATCGCCGCTGATGGCGCTGTAGACGATGAACGTGTCGTCGTCACCGGGCTCGTCGAGCTTCTCGTGCCACCCCTCCTTCCCGGTCTTCAGATCGATCATCTGCATCTGGTTGCACAGATTGCCCCGCTCGTTGTCGGGCCGCTCGTTGTGGAACACCACCACCTTGCCGTCGGGCGTCGGGTTGGCCGGCGTCTCGCACACGGCGCTGGGCAGCGTCACGCTCCAGACCTCGGCGCCGTCCGAGAGCCGGTAGGCCGTGACCTTCCGGTGCAGCGCCTGGACGGCGGTGTCGCCGACGATCCACAGGTCATGGACCTTGTTGATCTGCTTCGGCAGGTCCGCCCTGTCGTCGGCGATCCACGCCGCCGCCTCGCCCGGCTTCCGCGCGGCCCCGACCTCCTCCGTGGTCGGAATGTGGCTCAGCTTCGGGCCACCGGCCGCGGGGGTACGGGACGGGGACGCCGACCCGGAAGGGCCGGGCGACTCCTTCGCCACCGGCCTCGTGGGCTCGCCCCGGCCCCGGTCGGTGACGGCGTACACCCCGCCCGCCACCACCACGAGCACCAGCGCGACGACCGTCGCGACCACCGGCCCCCGGCCGAAGCGGCGACGCGGGGGCGGGGGAGGCGGCGTCGGTGGCCCGAACCCCTGCGGCGCGCCGCCCTCCGCGGCGTACGGGTTCCCGGGAACGGGCTGCTGCGGCGGGCCCGGCGTGTACCAGGGCTGCTGCGGATCGGGCATGATCTTCCCCCTGAGACGTGCCACGCGACTCGAAAACTGGTTCTCGGGCGCAGGTCACTGGTGGTGGACGCGCGGGGCACCGATCCAGTTCCCGCTCAACGCCCCAGGAAATCGCACAGAGTGACGCTGCGTCACCGAACCGGGGTGCCGTCCTCGTACGGGACCGTCCCGTCCGGTCCTCAGCCCTGCTGTGCGGCGTACTCCCGGGCCTGCCGCAGCGCCTCGGGGTGCAGTGCCTCCCCGGCGGCCAGCAGCGCGGGCAGCAGGGTGCGTTCGGTCGTCACCGCCCGGAACTGCAGGGCTGCGGTGACCTCGTGGTCCGGCCGGTGCACGATCTCGATACGGTCCCCGGCGCGGACCGTGCCCGGTTCGATCACCCGCAGGTACGCGCCGGTGGCGCCCTGCTGGGTGAACCGCCGCACCCACCCCTTCTCCCCGAGATGGCCGGCGAAGGTCCGGCACGGGATGCGCCCGGAGGTCACCTCCAGCACCAGGTCGGCCCCCACCCGCCAGCGCTCGCCGATCCGCGCGCCGCTGACGTCGAGGCCGAGGGTCGTGAAGTTCTCGCCGAAGACCCCGTTGGCCAGCTTCCGGCCGCCCAGCTCCCGCTCCCAGGCGTCCAGCTCCTCGCGGGCGAAGGCGTACACCGCCTGGTCGCTGCCGCCGTGATGGCGCAGGTCGCACACCGCGTCCCCGGCCACCCCGCTGCCGCCGACGCCCTTGGGTCCGGGTTCGACAACCTCCACGGGGCCTTCCACCGGGCGCTTGTCGATCCCGGTGAGCCCGTCGGGTCCGGCGGTCTGCGCGGAGGGGGTGGGTCGTCCGATGTTCACGGTCAGCAGCTTCATGCGCTCACGCTAACCGCCCCGGGATCAAAGTTCATCACCATTAATTCGCCCCTCCTCCAAGAATTTCTTATGATGGCGGGGTGATCGAAGCTCGCCACCTCCGTGTCCTGCGTGCCGTGTCCACCACCGGCTCGTTCTCCGCCGCAGCCCGCGAACTCGGCTGCACCCAGCCCGCCGTCAGCCAGCAGATGAAGGCCCTGGAGTCCTCCGCCGGCACCACGCTGCTGATCCGCACCGGGCGCGAGATGCGCCTCACACAGGCAGGCGAGGCGCTGGTGCGGCACGCCTCCGGCATCCTCGCGGGGCTGACCGCCGCCGAGGAGGAGGTCGCCGCCATCGCCGGACTGCGGGCCGGCCGGGTCAGGCTGGTCTCCTTCCCCAGCGGCAGCTCCACCCTGGTCCCGGGGGCGCTGGCCGCCCTGCGCGCCGAACACCCCGGCACCAGGGTCTCGCTCGTCGAGGCCGAGCCGCCGCGCTCGGTGGACCTGCTGCGCGAGGGCGACTGCGACATCGCGCTGGCGTTCCGTTACGGGGCGACCGGCGGCGAATGGGACGACCTGGTGGTCCGGCCGCTGCTCACCGACCGGCTGATCGGCCTGCTCCCGGAGGGGCACCGGCTGGCGGAGGCGTCGAGCGTGTCCATCGGCGAGCTGGCCGAGGAGTCGTGGATCGCGGGCTGCCCGCGTTGCCGCCGGCAGCTGGTCGAGGTCTGCGAGGAGTCCGGCTTCGCCCCGCGCATCGACTTCGCCACCGACGACTACCCGGCGGTGATGGGCCTCGTCGGGGCCGGGCTCGGGGTGGCGGTGCTGCCGGAGCTGGCCGTCGAGTCGGTACGCGCCAAGGGGGCCAGGGCCGTGCCCGTCGAGCCCGCGATCGAGCGGGAGATCGTCGCGCTGACCCTGCCGGACCTGGCCCGGGTTCCGGCGGTGGCGGCCACCCTGGACCAGCTGGCGCGGACGGCCGCCCGCTGAGACCGGAGGCCGTGCCGCCGAGCCCGGCGGCACCCGGGCGGTGAGGGGTCCGGGCGGTGAGGGGTCCGGTCCCGCTGCGGCTGGTCGCGGGCCGGACGGCTGAAGCTCTCGAAGAAACGTTTCTTCGCTGCGGTGCGGCGTACGGGTGTCAGGGCGCGCCGGGGCGCGGGCCCGCGGTGGGGGCCCCGGACGGCGCGGTGGTGATCAGTCTGGTTCTGGCCCGGCCCATCAGCTCCTCGCGCTCGTCCTCCGTCAGGCCGCCCCACACGCCGTAGGGCTCCCGTACGGCCAGGGCGTGCGCCGCGCACTCGGCCCGTACCGGGCAGCGCATGCACACCTCCTTGGCGGAGGTCTCGCGGGCGCTCCGCGCCGCGCCGCGCTCACCCTCCGGGTGGAAGAACAGGGAACTGTCCACGCCTCGGCAGGCGGCGAGCAGCTGCCAGTCCCACAGGTCTGCGTTGGGTCCGGGAAGGCGGGAGAAATCTGCCATTGCTTGTCCCCTCGGGGCTGTGCTGCGTCGGAAGCGGCATCCTCGACCGTCTGTGATCGACGGCCTGCTGTGTTCGGACCGTCTGTGATCGGTGTGACCGAAGTCTCGACCGTACATCTACGGTGCTAGTAGATGTAAATATGACTTGTTGCGAATCTAGCCACAGACACCCTCGAAAGGAAAGAAAAGCTGCCAAATAGGGCACGCCAGGGAGTGAAGATCAAGTTGACGGGTGAATCACCCGTGCCGTTCTCCTCCGTATTCAGGCCTTCACGTAGAGTGCCGAACCCGGTCGCACGACCCGTAACTCTTTCGAGTGACCGTCGTTAAGGGAACGGATGCGGTTGACGGATATCCGGCTCGGGCACATGTCCGAGGGGGTCAACCGCACAGGTGACGACTTGTATCAGCCTGGAGGCTCAAGGTGACGCGCATCAGCTGCGGAGGACGGTCATGACATCCGTCCTCGTCTGCGACGACTCCCCGCTTGCCCGAGAAGCGCTCCGTCGCGCGGTGGCCACCGTGCCCGGCGTCGAGCGCGTGACGACGGCGGCCAACGGCGAGGAAGTCCTCCGCCGCTGGGGCGCCGATCGTTCGGATCTGATTCTGATGGACGTACGCATGCCCGGTCTGGGAGGTGTGGAGACCGTCCGGCGACTGCTCTCCGCCGACCCCGGGGCCCGGATCATCATGCTGACCGTCGCCGAGGACCTGGACGGTGTCGCGCTCGCGGTCGCCGCCGGGGCCCGCGGCTATCTGCACAAGGACGCCTCGCGCGCCGAGCTGCGGGCCACCGTCACCCAGGCGCTGGCCGACCCGACGTGGCGGCTCGCCCCGCGCCGGCTGCGGTCCGCCGAGATGGGGGCGGCCCCCACGCTCACCGCGCGGGAGATCCAGGTGCTCGAAGGCATGAGCCACGGCCGCTCCAACGCGGAGATCGGCCGTGAGCTGTTCCTCTCCGAGGACACCGTCAAGACCCACGCCCGGCGCCTGTTCAAGAAGCTCGGGGCCTCGGACCGCGCCCACGCGGTGGCCCTCGGATTCCGCTGGGGCCTGGTCCGCTGATCACGCGGCCCGGGCCGCGCCCCGTCCGCATACCGGCGGACGGGGTCACGGAGCGGGTCACCGGTTCCACACCCCGTATCCGGGCGCCCGCTCAGCGGTGCCATGTGACGCTTCCCGGCCGATGACGCATCCTTGAGTCGTGGAGTTCCTCAGGAACGATTCGGTCGAGCGGAAGGGGAGGGCGCAGGACATGACATCCGGCGCACCCGCTCATAACGCTTCGGTGCACAACTCCGGACGCGGTGCAGCGGACCGAGTGGCAGCAGGGCACCATGGTCCGATGCGCGATGACGAGACCACGGTGATCGGTGCCCTGGTGCATCGCGCCGTCGACGGCGACGCGCAGGCCACCCACGATCTGCTGGCCCACGTCCACCCCCTCGCCCTGCGCTACTGCCGCTCCCGGCTGAACCGCCTGCCCGGTGATGCTCGCCACTTCGTGGAGGACCTCGCGCAGGAGGTCTGCGTCGCGGTGCTGATGGCGCTGCCGCGCTACAAGGACACCGGCCGCCCCTTCGAGGCCTTCGTCTTCGCCATCGCCGGACACAAGGTCGCCGACCTCCAGCGTGCCGCTATGCGCCACCCGGGATCGACCGCCGTCCCCTCCGACGAGATGCCGGAGCGGCCCGACGACTCCCTCGGCCCGGAGGAGCGCGCCCTGCTCAGCAGCGACGCCGCCTGGGCCAAGAAGCTCCTCGCCAACCTCCCGGAGAACCAGCGCGAGCTGCTGGTCCTGCGGGTCGCGGTCGGGCTGACCGCAGAGGAGACCGGCCAGATGCTCGGGATGTCCCCGGGTGCGGTCCGGGTCGCCCAGCACCGCGCGCTCAGCAGGCTCCGTGCGCTCGCGGAGCAGTAGCGACAGCCTTGACCCGGCCTCGTCGCGGGCTCTGTAGGAAGCTACAGAACAGCCAAGTGATCTTGATCGTGGAATGAGACACCCGTGGAGCCCGTTAGCATGGACATCCGCACCGATCAAGGCCATTTGGGGAAGGTGTCATGACTGCAAACGTCGACGGAGTGCCCGAGAAATTCGCGACGCTCGGGTTGACCTACGACGACGTGCTGCTGTTGCCCGGCGCGTCCGAGGTCCTTCCCAACGTGGTCGACACCTCGACCCTCATCTCGCGCAACGTACGGGTGAACATCCCCCTGCTGTCCGCCGCCATGGACAAGGTGACCGAGGCCCGCATGGCCATCGCCATGGCCCGTCAGGGCGGCGTCGGCGTGCTGCACCGCAACCTCTCCATCGAGGACCAGGTGAACCAGGTCGACCTGGTCAAGCGGTCCGAGTCCGGCATGGTCACCGACCCGATCACCGTGCACCCCGACGCCACGCTCGCCGAGGCGGACGCGCTCTGCGCGAAGTTCCGCATCAGCGGCGTGCCGGTGACCGACGCCGCGGGCAAGCTGCTCGGCATCGTCACCAACCGCGACATGGCCTTCGAGTCGGACCGTGCGCGCCAGGTGCGCGAGGTCATGACGCCGATGCCGCTCGTCACCGGCAAGGTCGGCATCTCCGGCGTCGAGGCCATGGAGCTGCTGCGCCGCCACAAGATCGAGAAGCTGCCGCTGGTCGACGAGGCGGGCCTGCTCAAGGGCCTCATCACGGTCAAGGACTTCAAGAAGGCCGAGCAGTACCCGAACGCCGCCAAGGACGCCGAGGGCCGGCTGCTGGTCGGCGCGGCCGTCGGCGCCAGCCCCGAGGCCCTGGAGCGCGCGCAGGCCCTCGCCTCCGCCGGGGTCGACTTCCTCATCGTCGACACCTCGCACGGCCACAACAGCAACGCCCTCGCCTGGATGGCGAAGATCAAGTCGAGCGTCGGCGTCGACGTCATCGGCGGCAACGTCGCCACCCGCGACGGCGCGCAGGCCCTGATCGACGCCGGTGTCGACGGCGTGAAGGTCGGCGTCGGGCCCGGCTCGATCTGTACGACCCGCGTGGTCGCCGGTATCGGCGTCCCGCAGGTCACCGCGATCTACGAGGCCGCGCTCGCCGCGCGTGCCGCGGGCGTCCCGGTGATCGGCGACGGCGGCCTCCAGTACAGCGGCGACATCGGCAAGGCGCTCGCCGCCGGCGCGGACAGCGTCATGCTGGGCAGCCTGCTCGCCGGGTGCGAGGAGTCCCCGGGCGAGCTGATGTTCATCAACGGCAAGCAGTTCAAGTCGTACCGCGGCATGGGCTCGCTGGGCGCGATGCAGTCCCGCGGCCAGGGCCGGTCCTACTCCAAGGACCGCTACTTCCAGGCCGAGGTCTCCTCGGACGACAAGCTCGTCCCCGAGGGCATCGAGGGCCAGGTGCCCTACCGCGGCCCGCTGGCCAACGTCCTCCACCAGCTCGTCGGCGGCCTCCGCCAGACCATGGGCTACGTCGGCGCCGCGTCCGTCGACCAGATGGAGAGCAAGGGCCGCTTCGTCCGGATCACCTCGGCGGGCCTCAAGGAGAGCCACCCGCACGACATCCAGATGACGGTGGAAGCACCGAACTACAGCAGGAAGTAACGCGTCACCGCAGGTGAGGGGCGGACCGGAGTTCCCGGTACCGCCCCTCAGGCACGTGTCGGGGATACTGGTCAGCGCAGACGTAGAGGGAAAGGCCACACATCGTGACTGAGATCGAGATCGGGCGCGGCAAGCGCGGCCGCCGGGCTTACGCATTCGACGACATCGCCGTCGTTCCGAGCCGCCGCACCCGCGACCCGAAGGAGGTCTCGATCGCCTGGCAGATCGACGCCTACCGCTTCGAGCTGCCGTTCCTGGCCGCTCCCATGGACTCCGTGGTCTCCCCGCAGCACGCCATCCGGATCGGCGAGCTCGGCGGCCTCGGCGTGCTGAACCTGGAAGGCCTGTGGACCCGGCACGCCGACCCGCAGCCGCTGCTCGACGAGATCGCCGAGATGCCGGTCGAGTCCGCGACCCGCCGGCTCCAGGAGATCTACGCCGCCCCCATCCAGGAGGAGCTGATCGGGCAGCGCATCAAGGAGGTGCGCGACTCCGGCGTCGTCACCGCCGCCGCGCTCTCCCCGCAGCGCACCGCCCAGTTCTCCAAGGCGGTCGTCGACGCGGGCGTCGACATCTTCGTCATCCGGGGTACGACGGTCTCCGCCGAGCACGTCTCCGGCGCGGCCGAGCCGCTGAACCTGAAGCAGTTCATCTACGAGCTGGACGTCCCGGTCATCGTCGGCGGCTGCGCCACGTACACCGCCGCCCTGCACCTGATGCGGACCGGCGCGGCCGGTGTCCTCGTCGGCTTCGGCGGCGGCGCCGCGCACACCACGCGCAACGTCTTCGGCATCCAGGTCCCGATGGCCACCGCCGTCGCGGACGTCGCCGGTGCCCGCCGCGACTACATGGACGAGTCCGGCGGCCGGTACGTGCACGTCATCGCGGACGGCGGCGTCGGCTGGTCCGGCGACCTGCCGAAGGCCATCGCCTGCGGTGCGGACGCCGTGATGATGGGCTCCCCGCTGGCCCGCGCCACCGACGCGCCGGGCCGCGGCCGCCACTGGGGCATGGAGGCCGTCCACGAGGACGTGCCGCGCGGCAAGCTGGTCGACCTCGGCTCGGTCGGGACGACGGAGGAGGTCCTCACCGGCCCCTCGCACACCCCGGACGGCTCGATGAACATCTTCGGCGCCCTGCGCCGCGCGATGGCCACCACCGGCTACAGCGACCTCAAGGAGTTCCAGCGCGTCGAGGTGACCGTGGCGGACTCGCAGCACCGCCGCTGATCCCCCGTACGTACGCGGAAGGGCCCGGACCGATCACCGGTCCCCCCCCTTCCGCATGTTCTGCGAGACATGTTCTGCGAGATGGCCCGCCGGGTGTCAGCCGGCCTTCTTCGCGCCACCGACGGCGGCGATCGCGCCGAAGCCGAGGAAGAGGTACGTCATGAAGTCGGCCTCCTGCGACCAGGCGTTCGTCACGGTGTCGAAGTGGTCGCCGACCACCTCGGAGAACGGGATCTGCGCCACGTCGGCGAGGATCATCGAGATGCCGATGAGCTGACCGATGTAGACCGCGCCGACCGAGAAGACGGCCGAGGCGGCGATGACGGCCGGGTTGGAGCCGCCGACCTTGCTCGCCGCGAAGCCGACGAGGAAGCCGACGCCGACCGCCGCGTAGCCGACCTCGCGCTCGATGGAGCCCGCGATCACGCCGTACAGGATGCCCGCGACGATCGCCGCACCGAGCGCGACCCCCACGCCGAGCAGGATGTTGTTGCGGGCCGGGGGAGCCGGGGTGAACGGCGCGCCGCCGCCGAACGGGGCGCCCTGGCCGGGCTGCTGACCCGCGAACGGGTTGCCGGCCTGGGCCGGGGGCTGCTGGCCGTACGGGTTGCCGGTGGGTGTGCCGGGAGCCTGCTGAGCCTGCTGGCCGTACGGGTTGCCGGTCGGGGCGGTGGGCTGGCCCGGCTGGCCGGCGTACGGGTTGCCGTCGACGGGCTGACCGCCGAAGGGCTGCTGGGGCTGGTTCGGCGGCTGCACGGGCTGACTCACGGTGGGGCTCCCCCTGGGACGACTGCGCACGCGTGTGCGTAGTTCGCACTTCTGTGCGCTCTGTGACGCCGCAGAGTAGCAGCACCGTCCGGATCCGGTCACTGGCAATCTTTCGACGGCCCGTCACATCCCGGGGTTCCTCCTACAGCCGGTGTGCGGCCCCCGCCGGAGTCGCCCCCCGGGTGTCCAGGAGCAGTTGGGCCTTCACCGCGAGGCCCTGGAGGTCGTAGGTGCGGTGCTGCTGGAGCAGTACGGTCAGGTCGGCCGCGGCCGCCGCCTCGTACAGCGAGTCGGCGCGCGGGACGGGGCGTTCGCGTACCCGCCAGTCCAGGACGTGCGGGTCGTGGTAGCCGATCTGGGCGCCCATGTCCATCAGCCGGGTGGCGATCTCCCGGGCGGGCGCGGCCTCCTGGTCGGCGCTGTCCGGCTTGTAGGTGACGCCGAGCAGCAGCACGCGCGCGCCCCGGACGGACTTGCCGTGCTCGTTGAGGAGGGTGGCGCAGCGCCGGATGACGTAACTGGGCATCCGGTCGTTGATCTCCTGAGCCAGCGACACCATCCGCAGCGGGTGTCCGGGGGTGTGGGTGCTGTAGGGCGGGCAGCCCGGGTCCAGCGGGACGCCGTGCCCGCCGACGCCGGGGCCGGGGCGGAAGGGCTGGAAGCCGAACGGCTTGGTCTCGGCGCACCGGACGACGTCCCAGAAGTCGACGCCTAGGTCGTGGCAGAGCACCGCCATCTCGTTGACCAGGGCGATGTTGACGTGCCGGAAGTTGGTCTCCAGCACCTTCGTCATCTCCGCCTCGCGCGGTCCGCGGGCCCGGACGACCTTGTCGGTGAGCCGTCCGTAGAAGGCGGCGGCCGACTCGGTGCAGGCGGGGGTGAGGCCGCCGATGACCTTGGGGGTGTTGGCCAGGGTGTGGGTGCGGTTGCCGGGGTCGAGCCGGCCGGGGGAGCAGGCGAGGTGGAAGTCGCGTCCGGCGACGAGTCCGGAGCCCTCTTCCAGCAGGGGGCGCAGGACGTTCTCGGTGGTGCCGGGCGGTACGGCGGATTCCAGCAGCACGGTGGTGTGCGGGCGCAGCCGGGCGGCCAAGGCGCGGGCGGCGTCGCCGAGCGCGGTGAGGTCGACGGTGCGGTCGGGGCCGAGCGGGGTGGGGGAGCAGATCACGGCGGTACGGACCCGGCCCAGCTCGGCGGGGTCGGTGGTGGGCCGGAAGCCGCCGGAGAGCATGCGGCGGATCCCGGACGCGGTGAGGGTGCCCTCGACGGGGCTGCGGCCCGCCCTGAGCTCCGCGTAGGGGCGTGGATCGGGGTCGTAGCCGATGGTGTCGATTCCGGCGGTCACGGCGGCCTGGGCGAGGGGCAGGCCGAGGTGACCGAGTCCGATGACGGCGAGGTCCGCGGGCATACAGGAAGACCCCCTAAAGGCGGAGAGCGAAGATCGCAACTGCTGTGGACAGCGCAATGTCAGACTAGGCGTAAATATGACCTATATGTCGCATTCTGTGGTTCCGGACGTCCGGGTGTTGTCCACAGGCGGTGGCTGAACTCGGGGAGCGCGGACAGAATCGAGGGGTGGACACGGGCGGCCGGCCCCTCGGCCGGGTGGCACTCCCGTGTCCGACCACCCCGATCCACCGGGAGGCAGCAGTGAGGACAGCGACACTGGGACCGGCCGAGCGCACCGCCGCGCTCGCCGCCATGGCCGAGCGCGAACTGGACGTGCTGGTCGTGGGGGCGGGCGTGGTCGGCGCGGGCACGGTGCTGGACGCCGCCACCAGAGGCCTGACGACCGGCCTGGTCGAGGCGCGCGACTGGGCGTCCGGCACATCGAGCAGGTCGAGCAAGCTGATCCACGGCGGCCTGCGCTATCTGGAGATGCTCGACTTCGCCCTGGTCCGGGAGGCCCTCAAGGAGCGCGGGCTGCTCCTGGAGCGGCTCGCCCCGCACCTGGTGAAGCCCGTGCCCTTCCTCTACCCCTTGCAGCACAAGGGCTGGGAGCGGCTCTACGCCGGCTCCGGCGTCGCGCTGTACGACGCGATGTCGGTCTCCTCCGGCCACGGCCGCGGCCTGCCCGTCCACCGCCACCTCTCCCGCAAGCACGCCCTGCGGGTCGCCCCGGCGCTCAAGAAGGACGCCCTGGTCGGCGCCCTCCAGTATTACGACGCCCAGATGGACGACGCCCGGTTCGTCACCGAGCTGGTGCGCACCGCCGCGTCCTACGGCGCCCACGTGGCGAACCAGGCCCGGGTCGTCGGCTTCCTCCGCGAGGGCGAGCGGGTCGTCGGCGCGCTCGTGCGGGATGTCGAGAGCGGCACGGAGTACGAGATCCGGGCCAAGCAGGTGGTCAACGCCACCGGTGTGTGGACCGACGACACCCAGGGGCTCATCGGCGAACGAGGACAGTTCCACGTCCGGGCCTCCAAGGGCATCCACCTGGTCGTCCCCAAGGACCGCATCCACTCCTCCACCGGCCTCATCCTGCGCACCGAGAAGTCCGTCCTCTTCGTCATCCCCTGGGGCCGGCACTGGATCATCGGCACCACCGACACCGACTGGGACCTGGACAAGGCGCACCCGGCCGCCTCCAGCGCCGATATCGACTACCTCCTCCAGCACGTCAACTCCGTCCTGAACACCCCGCTGACCAGGGACGACGTCCAGGGCGTCTACGCCGGACTGCGGCCCCTGCTGGCCGGCGAGTCGGACGCCACCAGCAAGCTCTCGCGCGAGCACACCGTCGCCCACCCCGCCCCCGGCCTGGTCGTCGTGGCGGGCGGCAAGTACACGACGTACCGGGTCATGGCCAAGGACGCGGTCGACGAGGCGGTGCACGGACTCGACCAGCGCGTCGCCGCCTGCGTCACCGAGGACACCCCGCTGCTGGGTGCCGAGGGGTACAAGGCCCTGTGGAACGCGCGCGCCCGGATCGCGGCCCGCACCGGACTCCATGTCGCCCGGGTGGAGCATCTGCTCAACCGGTACGGCTCAATGACGGAAGAAATTCTGGAACTGATCCTCGCCGACCCCACCCTGGGCGAACCCCTGCCCGCCGCCGACGACTATCTGCGCGCCGAGATCGTCTACGCGGCCTCCCACGAGGGCGCCCGCCATCTGGACGACGTGCTGACCCGGCGCACCCGGATCTCCATCGAGACCTTCGACCGGGGCACCCTCAGCGCCCGGCTCTGCGCGGAGCTGATGGCCCCGGTGCTGGGCTGGGACCAGGGGCGGATCGACCGGGAGGTCGAGCACTACGAGAAGCGGGTGGAGGCCGAGCGTGAATCCCAGCGGCAGCCCGACGACCTCACGGCGGACGCCGCCCGGCTCGGCGCACCGGACATCGTCCCGATCTAGGGCCTCTTCGGTGCCCACCTGCCCGACGAGCCCCGGACGGCGGCCACCGCCTGTTGCCTCCGGGGCAGTTGGGCCCCATCGGTCCCGTGGGGCGGGGCGGTGGGCCGGTCCGGCCTGGACGGGAAGGCCGGGTTGGTAGGAGGCTGTGGGAGATTCCTCCATGGGCCGCGTCGCGGCGCACCCCGGACCCGGCACCAGGACCGGTCCCGGGGTGAGGGACAATGAACGCTCTGCCAGGGCGGGTTGATCGCAGAGGGGACGCATGTCGGAGGCGGAGCAGGCACGGGAGCCCCAACGGGACAAGAACGGTCGTCTCCTCGCGGGGCGCTACCGGCTCGGTGAGGTGCTCGGCCGGGGCGGCATGGGTACGGTCTGGCGCGCCGACGACGAGACGCTCGGCCGCACGGTCGCGGTGAAGGAACTGCGGTTCCCCGGCGCGATCGACGAGGACGAGAAGCGCCGGCTGATCACGCGCACCCTGCGTGAGGCCAAGGCGATCGCACGGATCCGCAACAACAGCGCGGTGACCGTCTACGACGTGGTCGACGAGGACGACCGCCCGTGGATCGTCATGGAGCTGATCGAGGGCAAGTCCCTCGCCGAGGCGATCCGCGAGGACGGCACGCTGACGCCGAAGCGGGCCGCCGAGGTCGGGCTCGCCATCCTCGACGTGCTGCGCTCGGCGCACCGCGAGGGCATCCTGCACCGCGACGTGAAGCCGTCCAACGTGCTGATCGCCGAGGACGGGCGCGTCGTGCTCACCGACTTCGGCATCGCCCAGGTCGAGGGCGACCCCTCGGTCACCTCCACCGGCATGCTCGTCGGCGCCCCCTCGTACATCTCGCCGGAGCGGGCCCGCGGTCACAAGCCCGGCCCGCCCGCCGACCTGTGGTCCCTCGGCGGACTGCTGTACGCGAGCGTCGAGGGCTGCCCGCCGTACGACAAGGGCTCGGCCATCGCCACCCTGACGGCCGTGATGACCGAACCGCTCGACCCGCCGAAGAACGCCGGTCCGCTCACCGAGGTCATCTACGGGCTGCTCGCCCGGGATCCAGACCAGCGCCTGGACGACGCCGGGGCACGGGCGTTGCTCAACGACGTCATCAACGCCCCCGACGTCCCCGCGCCGGCCCCGGTGGACTCCACCCAGATCATGGCCATCCCGCCTGCCCCCGCCGCCGACCCCCTCGTCAAGCGGACGCCGAAGCAGTCCAAGGCCCCGAAGCCGCCCAAGCAGTCCACCGCGACCGGCGAGTCCGGCGAGGGCGCCCGCGACCGGCTGCGCGGCGCCCTGCGCTCCGTACGCAACGCGAAGACCCCGGCGGCGGCCGCCGGAGCCGCCGCGGCCTCGGCGGCGGCGGGATCCCCGGCCGCCGCTGCCACCGGAACACCCGTCGCCCCGCCCAAGCCGCCGTCGCCGCCCGGGACTTCCGCCCCGGCTGCCCCGGCCGCGAAGCCCGGGGCGGGTGCGAAGAGCGCTGTCGCGGCCCCCGACGCTCCTGTCGGCGCCACGAAGCCCGCGGTGGCGGCGAACGCTTCCGTACCCGGGCAGCGCCCGCCGTCCTCGGCCGCGTCCACGCGCGCCTCGATCACCGACGTGGTGCCCCGCCGCACCCTCGCGATCATCGCGGCCGTCGTCGTGCTGGCCATCCTCGGCACGGTCCTCGCGATCGCTCTCGGCGACGACGACGCGGACAAGAGCGGCAAGGGCGACACCGCCGCGACGGCCGGGGCCTCGACCGGCGGCGCCGACGACAAGGGCGACGACACGGGCGGCGGTTCGGCCGGCGAGAAGGGCGACGGTCAGAAGGAGGGCCAGGGCGAGGAGGACGGCCGGGCCTCCGAGGACCCGTCCGGCGAGGGCTCCGACGACCCGAAGTCCGACGACCCGAAGGGCGATGAGGGCGACGGGGAGGACAAGCCGGGCGCGGGCGACTCCCTGCCGGCCGGCTACAAGGAGATCGACGACACCCGGTTCCACTTCACCATGGGGATGCCCGAGGACTTCCGGCGCACCGCCATAGCGGGCACCAACTCCGGCGGCATCTACAACGCCTCGCAGGGCAGCTTCCCCCGCGTCCAGGTCGACTTCAACAGCTCGCCCAAGGACGACGCCGCGGCCGCCTGGCGCGGGGCCGTGGGCAGCGCCAAGGTCCTCAGCGACGGCTACAAGCACGGCAGCATAAAGAAGGTCGAGTACAACGGCTATCCGACCGTCGCCGACTGGACGTTCGAGCGCAGCCACAGCGGCGTCCGGGTCAAGGTGCTGAACCGCGGCTTCAAGGTGGACGCCAAGCGCGGCTACTCCATCATGATCAGCTGCAAGGCGGACGAGTGGGACGGCGACGAGTGCCGGACGCTGCGCGACACGGCGTTCGCCACGTTCACCCCCACGGACTGACCGCCGGGGGGGCCCGATCCGGGCCGGTGTGAAACGTTTGTGCGGGCCGGGTTGGCGCGACCCGGCCCGTCGGCCCGCGTTGCCACGTATCGTAAGAGGCCGGAGACCGTACGCAGCCGGAACGGCGGGTCAATTGCCCGCCGAATGAACGTAACTGACGGATTCGTGCAGCTCTGATGGCCGGGAGAACAGCGCGCTCTGGGGAGGCGTCGTGGACGACTACGCGGGTCGGGTGCTTGCCGACCGCTACCGCCTTCCGCTGCCCCCGTCAGACGGGTACGAACTGGCCGAGACCCGGGCGTTCGACACGTACAGCGGTCAGGAAGTCCTCGTCCGCCAGGTGCCGTTGCCGGAGATCGTGGACGCCGAGGTGCTCGACGGCGACGGGCGGGCCCCGATGTCCGGGCGCACCGCCGGGCGGGCGGTCCGCCGCAGTACGGACCCCGCGGTCCGGCGGGCGATCGAGGCCGCGCAGGCCGCCGCCCAGGTGCCCGACCACCCCCGGCTCGACCAGGTCTTCGACGTGTTCGCCGAAGCGGGTTCGCTGTGGATAGTCAGCGAGCTCGTCGCGGCCCGGTCGCTCGCCGCGCTCCTCGCCGAGCGCCCCCTCACCCCCTACCGGGCCGCCGAGATCGGCTCCGACGTGCTGACCGCCCTGCGGGTGCTGCACGCCCACGGCTGGACCCACCGCAACATCACCGTGCGCACGGTCCTGGTCTGCGACGACGGCCGCGTCATGCTCACCGGCCTCGCGGCGGGCGCCGCCGAGGAGGCCCTCTGCGGGTACGCGCCCGGACCGCAGCCCGACGCCGATCCGGTGGCCGCCCCGGCGACGTACGGCATCCCAACCGCCGAGCCCGCTCCGCCGAGGGAGCTCGACGCCGCGTCGCGTCAGCTCCCGCCGGCGAGGGGCGACGAGACCTACGAGGCCGTCGAGAGCTACCAGGGCGGTGAGAGCTTCCAGGGCTACGAGGGCGGGGAGAGCTACCCGAGCTACGGGGGCGGCGAGAGCCTCCAGGGCTACGGGGCCGGTGAGAGTCCCCGGGGCTACGGGGCCGTCGAGAGTGACGAGGCCGTCGAGGAGGGCGGGTACGCCCAGGGGCGCGCCGGTCACGGGAGTGGCGACGGCGGCGTCGAGTGGCGCGAGGGCCGGGACGGTCGCTCGGACCGGGACCGCTGGTCGGACGCGGACGGCTGGCCGGACCGTGAGGATCGGTCGGGCCGGGATGACCGCTCGGACGGGGACGGCTGGTCGGGCCGTGACGGCCGCTCGGACCGTGACCGGGACGGCCGGTCGGGCCGTGAGCTGTCCGTTCCGCCGCTGCCGCAGGGGTACGCGCCGCGCCGGGAAGACGACCGGGACGCCGCCCGCGATGACGACCGCCACGACGACCGGTACGGCCTGCAGCCGGGCCGCGAGGACGATCCGGTTCCGGCGCAGCGGGCCGAGGGGCAGGAGATCGTCCCGCGCCCCGCCGCCCCCGCCGTCCCGTACACCGC
>NZ_JAFEUF010000112.1 GCF_016901035.1 Streptomyces durocortorensis | reverse complement strand
TGGCCGCCGCGGGCGCCGGGGCGGCGGTGCCGGAGGCTCCCGGACTCCCCGCCCCGGCCAGCCCCTGGACCACCTCGTGGGCCACCGCGCAGACCGCGCCCACGGCGGACGACCCGCTCGCGGCGGGCGGCCTCACCGACGGGCTCTTCACCGCGCGGCTGCGGCTCTCGGCGGGCGGGCAGGTCAGACTGCGGTACGCGCACGCCTTCGGGGCCGCGCCGGTGCTGGTGGGTCCGGTGACCGCCGACGGGCGGCCGGTCACCTTCGGCGGTCGGCCGCAGGAGTGGCTGGCGGCGGGCGCGTCCCTCACCAGCGACCCGGTGGCGGGGCTGCGGGTGCCGGACGGAGCCCTGCTGACTGTCGCGACACGGCTCCCGGGCCCCACCGGCCCTCTCTCCTTCCACCGCAACACCCACGCCTGGCACACCGTCGACGGTGTCCGCACCCGGTCCGTGCTCCTCCTGACCGGGGTCGAGACGACCGGGGCGCGCGGTCCGGTCCTCGCCGTGCTGGGCGACTCCATCGCGGAGGGCACCGGCACGCCCGACGACGCGGACCTGCGCTGGCCCGACCAGCTGGCCCGCCGGCTGTCCGGCTCCGCCGTCGCCAACCTCGGTATCAGCGGCAACCGGCTGCTGCTCGACAACGACCGCTTCGGGCCGGGCGCCCAGGCCCGCTTCGACCGGGACGTGCTGTCGTTGCCGGGGCTGCGGACGGTCCTGGTGCACCTGGGCGTCAACGACCTCCACCATCTGCCGGTCGAGCGCGACCCGGCGCGGATGGTGGCCGCCTACCGCCAACTCGCCCTGCGCGCCCGGTCGGCCGGGCTGCGGGTGGTGGGCGCCACCATCGCCCCGTTCGAGGGGTGGACGCGCTGGACCCCGGAGGCGGACGCGGTGCGCCGGGAGGTCAACGAGGCGGTGCGCACCGGGCGGGTCTTCGACGCGGTCGCCGACTTCGACGCGGCGCTGCGCGACCCGGACCGCCCCTCCCGGCTGCTGCCCGCGTTCGACAGCGGCGACGGGCTGCACCCGGGCCCCGAGGGTCACACGGCGATCGCCGCCGCCGTGAACCCCCGGCACCTGCGTTAGGGCCTGCCCCTACTACTCCCCCAGCGCGGCCATCGCCGCGTTGTGACCGGGCACCCCGCTGACCCCACCGCCGCGTACCGCGCCCGCCCCGCAGAGCAGCACATTGGCGTGCGCGGTCTCCACGCCCCAGCGTCCGGTGCCCTCGTCGGCGTACGGGAAGGCGAGGTCGCGGTGGAAGATGTGGCCGCCGGGCAGCCGCAGATCGCGCTCCAGGTCGAGCGGGGTCTTGGCCTCGATGCAGGGCTCCCCCCGCTCGTCGAGGGCCAGGCAGTCCGCGATCGGCTCCTCCAGGTGCGCGTCCAGTTCGGCCAGGGTCGCCTTCAGCAGGGCCGCGCGGGCCGCGTCGTTGTCGGCGGCGAACAGCCGGGCCGGGGCGTGAAGCCCGAAGAGGGTGAGGGTCTGGTAGCCGCGCGCGGCGAGGTCGGGGCCGAGGATCGAGGGGTCGGTCAGCGAGTGGCAGTAGATCTCGGAGGGTGGGGCGGCGGGCAGCCGGCCGGTCGCAGCGTCCCGGTAGGCGTCGGCGAGCTGCCCGTACCCCTCGGCGATGTGGAAGGTCCCGGCGAAGGCCTGCCGGGGGTCGACGGACCGGTCGCGAAGCCGCGGCAGCCGGGTGAGCAGCATGTTCACCTTCAGCTGGGCGCCCTCGGCGGGCGGCGGCGGGGTGTCGCCGAGCAGTGCGGCCAGGGCCTGCGGGGAGGCGTTGACGAGCACGCGGCCCGCTGCGACGACCCGCTCGCCGTCCGGGGTGCGCACGGTGACCTCGGCGGCATTCCCGTCGGTCTCGATGCGGGTCGCCTCGTGCCGTACGCGGATCTCGGCGCCCGCAGCACGGGCGGCCCCGGCCAGGGCGTCGGTGAGGGCGCCCATGCCGCCGACGGGAACGTCCCAGTCGCCGGTGGAGCCGCCGATCACGTGGTAGAGGAAGCACCGGTTCTGCAGGAGCGAGGTGTCATGCGCGTCGGCGAAGGTGCCGATCAGGGCGTCGGTGAGGACGACCCCGCGCACCAGGTCGTCGGTGAAGTTCTCCTCGACGGCCACGCCGAGCGGTTCCTCGAAGAGCATCCGCCAGGCGTCCGCGTCGTCGATCCGCTCGCGCAGCGCGTCGCGGCCGGGCAGCGGTTCGGTGAGCGTCGGGAAGACCCGCTCGGCGACCCGCTGCGTCATCCCGTAGAACCGCTGCCAGGCCGCGTACTCGCGTTCGCCGCCGGTCAGCGCGGCGAAGGACTCCCGGGTGCCCTCGCCCGCGACGAGCAGCCCGGTGGGACGTCCGTCGCGTACGGCGGGGGTGTAGGAGGAGACGGTCCTCTTACGTACGGCGAAGTCGAGGCCGAGGTCCCGGACGATCTTGTCGGGCAGCAGGGAGACCAGGTACGAGTAGCGAGAGAGCCGGGCGTCGATCCCGGCGAAGGGGCGGGTGGAGATCGCCGCTCCTCCGGTGGTGCCGAGCCGTTCCAGGACGAGCACGGACTGTCCGGCGCGCGCGAGGTAGGCGGCGGCGACCAGGCCGTTGTGGCCGCCGCCGACGATCACGGCGTCGTAGCGGTCCCGGGCGGGCGCGCCGGGCCCGGAGGACCCGCGGGTGGCGGGCTGACCTGCGGAGGTCCGGGGTGCGGGGTTCTGGGGTGCGGGCATGCACCTTCGTAACACGCCGCCCGCCGTCCCCCCCAGGGGCGGCGGGGCGGACGGGGCACTGCGGTCTCAGGCCTGCGCGAGCCGCCTCAGGCAGTGCGCCTCGTCGTCGCGGGCCGCGAGCGTCTGGGGGTGGTCGGGGCCCAGCACCCGGGGGCGTGCCTCGGCGACCTGCCGGTAGGCGACGAGGGCCTCGCTCCACCGGCCGAGCCAGCCGAGCCCCGCGGCGACCTCCCGGCGGCTGATCACCGTGTCCGGGTCGTCGGGCCCCAGGGTGCGCTCCCGCAGGGCGCAGACGTCGCGCGCCTCCGCGAGCGCCTCCTCCCAGCGGCCCAGCCGCCCGAGGTTGACGCCGAGGCCGTGGCGGGCGCGCAGTGTCTCCGGGTCGGCCGCTCCGGCGGTCCGGGTGCGGTCGGCGACCAGGGAGCGGTACAGCTCCAGGGCCTCCGCGTCGCGGCCGAGCCGGCCGAGGCTGATGCCGGCCTCGTAGCGGGCGGCGAAGGTGTCGGGGTGGTCGGCCCCCAGGGTCTCTGCGCGAGCGCGGGCGACCTCCTGGTAGGTCTCCAGCGCCTCCGCCCAGCGGCCCAGCCTGCCCAGCGTGTACGCCACTTCGTAGCGGGTCGCGAGGGTGTCGGGATGTGCCGGGCCGAGCAGTCGGGCCCGGGCGTCGGCGACCTCGCGGGCGATCCGGCAGGACTCCTCGGGCCGACCGAGCCGGCTGAGGTTGAACGCCAGGTTGTGGCGGCAGCGCAGGGTGTCGGGGTGGTCGGGGCCCATGACGCGTTCGCGGACGGCGAGGACCGCTTCGTACACCTCGTGGGCCTCGGCGTGCCGGCCGAGTCGGCCCAGGGCGTGGGCGGTCGCCTGGCGGGCGGCGAGCGTCTGCGGATGGTCGGTGCCCAGGGCGCGTTCGCGGCCCTCGGCGACCCGGGTGAACTCGCGCAGCCCTTCCTCGGCGCGGCCCGTACGGCTGAGGGTGAGGCCGATCTCGTAGTGGCTGGCGAGGGTGTCGAGGTGGTCCGGGCCGAGGACGCGGGCGCGCTGGGCGGCGACCTCGCGATGCACCTCACCGGCCTCCTCCCAGCGGCCCAGACGGCCGAGGTCGAGGCCTGCGCTGTGGCGGCCCTCCAGCGTGACGAGGAGGTCCGGGGAGGAGAGCCCGGCCGACACGGGGACAAAGGAGCCGGTGTGCGGGGCGGTGGCGCTCGCGGTGGTCCACTGCCCCGTCAGCCCGGCGGCGGGATCGGGGCGTTCGGCGTGCGGGCCCGTCGCGCCGAACGCCCGGTGACCGGCGGTCATGGTCCGGGTCCAGGCGGGCAAGGACCTCTCGCGCGGGGCCGGCAGCCGCTCGGCGTGGGAGGGCGCGAAGGGCCCCGGGCCGAGCGCGGGCTGTTCGCCGGTGCGGCCGAGGACGATGCGGCGGCGCAGGTCGCCCGCGTCCACGGGCCGCTCGTCGGGGGCTTTGGCGAGCAGATCGAGGACGACGCGGTCGAAGAAGCCGGGCAGGTCGGCGCGGTGGGTGCGCAGCGGCTGGGGCGGGGTGTCGCGGTGTCCGACGAGCACGGCCCAGGCGTCCTCCTGGTCGAACGGCGGGACGCCGGTGGCGATTTCGTACAGGACGCAGCCCAGCGAGTAGAGATCGCTGCGGTGGTCGACCTCCTTGCCGCTGATCTGCTCGGGCGACATGTAGTGCGGAGTGCCCATGGCGAGGCCGGTGGTGGTGAGCCGGGAGGTCATGCCGATGTCGTGGCCGAGGCGCGCGATGCCGAAGTCGCAGATCTTCACCGTGCCGTCGGTCAGCCGCATGATGTTGGCGGGCTTGAGGTCGCGGTGGACGATGCCCTGCCGGTGGGTGTAGCCGAGGGCGTCGGCGACCTGCTCCGCGATGTCGACGACATGGTCGACGGGCAGCGGGTGCTGCTGGTTCTCCTCCAGCAGCTGGCTCAGGTTCTGCCCGTCGAGCAGTTCCATGACGAGGTAGAGCACGCCCTCGTACTCGCCGAAGTCGTGCACGACGGTGACGCCCCGGTGCTGGAGGGAGGCGGCCACCCGGGCCTCGCGCCGGAAGCGTTCGCGCAGGACGCGGGTGAACGCCTGGTCGTGCTGAGGGCCCATGGGTTTGAGGCATTTGACGGCTACCTGACGACCCAGCGACTCGTCGAGGGCACGCCACACCTCGCCCATGCCCCCGCGCCCGATCAGTTCGAGCAGCCGGTACCGGCTCTGGATCAGCCTGGTGTCCGCCATCTGCCGCTTCCCGCCCCCGTTGTTCCCCGTGTCGCCCGCCGCTGGTGCTGTGCTCTCCCCGGCCCTTCCAGTATGGCGGCCGGTGCGCCGCGTGTGTACGCGGCGGGGCGGGCTGTCGGCTGCCGGACGTGCCGTCACCCGGGCCCCGGGGTCAGTGCCCGGCGGCGAGTTCGCCGGTGAGCCGGTCGTGGAGGTGGGCGCTGGGTTCGTTGAGGCCGGTGATCTCGACGGCCTTGCCGCGCTGGGCGTACTTGCTGCCGATCGTGTCGAGGGCGGCGACGGAGGAGGCGTCCCAGATGTGCGCCGCGCTCAGGTCGATGACCACCCGGTCGGGATCCCCGGCGTAGTCGAACCGGCCGACGAGTTCGTTGGCCGAGGCGAAGAACAGCTCTCCGGTGACCCGGTAGACCACGGTGGAGCCGTCGGGATCGGTGACGGCGGTGACGTCCGCGACCCGGGCCACACGCCTGGCGAAGATGACCATGGCGGTGACCGAGCCGACGACGACGCCGATCGCGAGGTTGTGCGTGATCACGACGCAGGCGACGGTGATCACCATGACGGCGATCTCTCCGGCGGGCATGCGCCTGAGGGTGCCGGGAGCGAGGGAGTGCCAGTCGAAGGTCGCGAAGGACACCATGATCATGACGGCGACCAGCGCGGCCATGGGGATGTCGGAGACGACCGGTCCGAAGACGATGCACAGCACCATCAGGAACGCGCCGGCGAGGAAGGTGGAGAGGCGGGTGCGGGCGCCGGACACCTTCACGTTGATCATGGTCTGGCCGATCATCGCGCAGCCGCCCATGCCGCCGAAGAAGCCGGTGACGATGTTGGCGATGCCCTGCCCGACGGACTCACGGGTCTTGTTCGAGCGGGTGTCGGTGAGGTCGTCGACGAGCTTCGCGGTCATCAGCGACTCCATGAGGCCCACCAGCGCCATCGCGAACGCGTAGGGGGCGATCGTCGTCAACGTGTCGAGGGTGAACGGCACGTCGGGCAGGCCCGGCACCGGCAGGGCGGAAGGCAGGGCGCCCTTGTCGCCGACGGTCGGCACAGCGATGGCGGCGCCGACCGTGATCACGGTGAGGATGACGATGGAGACGAGCGGGGCCGGGATCACCGTGGTGATCCGGGGGAAGAACACCATGAGCGCGAGACCGCCGACGAGCAGCGGGTACACGCCCCAGGGGACGTTCCACATCTCGGGGACCTGCGCCATGAAGATGAGGATGGCCAGGGAGTTCACGAAGCCGACCATCACCGACCGCGGGACGAACCGCATCAGCTTCGCCACGCCCAGCGCCCCCAGGACCACCTGGAAGACACCGGCGAGGATGACGGCGGCGATGAGATACCCGAGGCCGTGCTCCCGGTTGAGCGGCGCGATCACGAGCGCCACCGCACCGGTGGCGGCCGAGATCATCGCCCGGCGCCCGCCGACGATCGCGATCGTCACGGCCATGGTGAAGGAGGCGAACAGGCCGAGCGCCGGGTCGACGCCAGCGATGACCGAGAACGAGATCGCCTCGGGGATCAGGGCCAGCGCGACGACCAGGCCGGCCAGCACCTCGGTACGCCAGACCTTCGGATCGGACAGCCAGTCGGGCTTCAGGCCGCGCAGGCGCGCGAGCGGGGAGGGTGCGGAGGTGACGGGGGAAGCGGAGGGCAAGGGAGGGGACCTGTCGGGCTCGGGCGCACTCGGTCAGCAGGCGGGTGCGCGGAGGTGACGGGGCCGGGCGGCCCCTGCGGACGGCTCCGTGAGCGCGGAGCCGGAAGACCGGAAGCCGGACGGGCCGCAACCGCGCCGCGGCGCGGCCGGGATCATGTCCGGGTGCGACGCGTCACGGCGGGCAGGGGGCGGCGCCGGGCGTCCTGGGCTCGCGCACGCACATCTCCTGCGACAATCAGACCTTCACCGGGGGCGTCATCGGCCCCGAGCACGGCAGTACGGCGACACGGGCGGTGCACGGGCAACGGTACGTCGCCCTGCCGCCCGGCAACCCTACCCTAACGTTAGGGTAGAGATCGACGTCGATCGGCATGGACCCACAGGTCCACGGCTCCGTGGGCATACGACTCAGTGGTCCTACGGCTCCCTAGACCTACGGCTCCGTGGTCCTACGAGAACCTTCCGGGAACGAGAGAGGCCAGAGGCACGGGCGTGGACGGCAAGCACATGCAGATCGGCGAGGTCGCCGCACGGACCGAGCTCTCCCTGCGCACCATCCGCCATTACGAGGAGACCGGCCTCGTCGTCCCCTCCGCCCGGTCCCGGGGCGGCTTCCGCCTCTACACCGAGACCGACGTCGCCCGCCTCATGGTCATCCGGAGGATGAAGCCGCTCGGCTTCACCCTGGACCAGATGCGCGAGCTGCTCGACGCCACCGACCGGCTGGACGGGGACGACCCGCTCGACGCCGGCCTGCGCGAGGAATTGCTCGCCCGGGTCCGCGCCTATCAGCAGGCCGCCTCCGAACAGGTCGGGAAGCTTCGCGTCCAGCTCGCCCGGGCCGAGGACTTCGAGGCCACCCTCCGCGCCCGTGGAGGCGGCGAGGCCTCCGCCACGGCCCACGCCGCCACGGACGGCACCGAGGCCGCTCATGGCCGGGGTCGCCCTCGGTGAGGACCGAGGCCTCGGCCCCGGCCCCGGCCCCGGCCCCGGATCAGTCGGAGTCGCCCGGTGCGTCGGGAACGACGATCTTCCGCCCGGTGATCCGGCGGGGCGCGAGCACCATGACGTGGTCACGCTCCGCCCCCGCCCACGGGGTCGAGTACGCCGCCTCCCTCAGCCGCCGCGCGGACTCCTCGTCGGTCACGGCGCGCACGGTTCCGACGAGCAGCACGCTCCAGCCCTTGCTGAAGGCGTCGTCGATGTGGTCGGCCTCGCAAGCGATCTCCGTGCCGGCGGCGGTGGCCAGCGGGGAGTCCTTCGCCGTGCTGAACAGCACCTCGCCGTCGCTCACCTGGTAGTTCACCGGCAGGACTACCGGCCCGTCGCCGAGGGCCAGGGCCACCCGCCCCACACCGTGGTCGCCCAGCAGCGTCCAGCACATGGTCTCGTCGAGTTCGACCATCCGGGCTCGCCGGGCACCCCGGCCCGCGCCGCGCGGCAGGTCGACGGCGCCTCCCGACAGCTCCTGCACGGTGGTCTCCAGCGCGTCGGCCAGCCGGAGCAGGAAGCCGACGCCCACCGTGGCGGACTGCTCCTCCACGTACTCGATGTAGCCGGGTGCGGCGCCGGCCCGCAGGGCTACGTCCTGCCGGGACAGACCGAGTTGCAGACGGCGTGCCACGATGCGGCGGCCCAGGTCGCCGGTGGCCGGATGCGGTGCTGAGGGCATCGCGGGGCTCCTTACCTGTCGACGTGCGTCCCCCGGGCCCACGCTAACCAGGACCGGGAGCGAACGCAGCGGGGGAAGTCCCGCCGGAGCGCCTACATCGACCGGCGTCCACGCAGCCGGCCGAGGAGGCTGCGGGCCTGGGCGCGCTTGCGCGGGTCGGCTGCGGCGCGTCGGGCCGACTCGATGGTTCGACGGCCTTGGGGGCTGCGGGTGAACTGCGTGAGCCGGGCGATCAGTCGGGACATGGTTCCTCCTTGGGATACGCCTCTCGCCTACCCCGCAATTGCGCGACCGCACGTGCGCGGCGGCAATATCGCCGGGCCGGCGCGGCCAGGGACCTCCGGAGCGGGAGCCCGCTGACCGCCCTGCCGCCGTTCGCACCCGGTACGGCGACCCGAGGTCCGCCGTCGTTCACCGCCGCACGCGCGGCATCCCCAGCCCGATCCACGAGATGATCTCCCGCTGGATCTCGTTGTTGCCGCCGCCGAAGGTGAAGATCACGGCCGAGCGGTAGCCGCGCTCCAGTTCGCCGTGGAGCACCGCGCCGGCCGAGCCCTCCTTCAGCGCGCCCGCGGAGCCGACGATCTCCATGAGCCAGGCATAGGCGTCCCGGCGGGCCTCGGAGCCGTACACCTTGACGGCGGAGGCGTCCTGGGGGGTGAGGGTGCCGTCCTGGAGGGCGGACACCATCTGCCAGTTGAGGAGTTTCATCGCGTCGAGGCGGGTGTGGGTGCGGGCGAGCAGGGCGCGGACCCAGCCGAGGTCGATGACCCGGCGGCCGTCGGAGAGCTTGGTGTCGGCGGCCCAGCGCTGGACGTTGTGCAGGGCGCGGACCGCCATCGTGCCGTGGGCGGCGAGGGTGACGCGTTCGTGGTTGAGCTGGTTGGTGATGAGCCGCCAGCCCTTGTTCTCCTCGCCGACGCGGCGGGAGACCGGGACGCGGATGTTCTCGTAGTAGCTGGCGGTGGTGTCGTGCGAGGCGAGGGTGTTGATCAGGGTGCACGAGTAGCCCGGGTCGCTCGTGGGGACCAGGAGCATGGTGATGCCCTTGTGGGACGGGGCGTCGGGGTCGGTGCGCACGGCGAGCCAGACCCAGTCGGCGGTGTCGCCGTTGGTGGTCCAGATCTTCTGGCCGTCGACGACGTACGTGTCACCCTCGCGGACCGCGCGGGTCTTGAGGGCGGCGAGGTCGGTGCCCGCGTCCGGTTCGCTGTAGCCGATCGCGAAGTCGATCTCCCCGGCCAGGATTCCGGGCAGGAAGTGGGCCTTCTGCTCGTCGGTGCCGAACTGCATGATCGTGGGGCCGACGGTGTTCAGGGCCATCAGCGGCAGCGGTACGCCGGCCTGGGCGGCCTCGTCGAAGAAGATGAACTGTTCCATCGGGGTCAGCCCCCGGCCGCCGTACTCCTTCGGCCAGCCGACCCCCAGCCAGCCGTCGGCGCCGAGCCTGCGGACCGTCTCGCGGTAGAAGCGCTTCTGGGCGGCGGGTTCCGCGTAGCGTGCGTAGGCGTTGTCGGGTACCAGGGCCGCGAAGTAGGTACGCAGTTCGGTACGCAACCGCTGCTGCTCAGGCGTGTATTCGAGGTGCACGGCCCCTCCAGAGTCTCGCTTCGGCGTCGTCCGTGTGCGGCGGCGCACACAGTAGAACCTGTTGCAAGAATCTGGAAGGGCCTGGTACTCCCCGGGTCTCAGCGCTTGACGGCGCGCAGGACCACGAACTTCGGGTCACCCGCGACCGTGGTGCAGTTCCCGAAGATCCGGCGCAGGTGGGTGTGGTAAGAGAGGTGCCGGTTGCCCACCACCCAGAGCTCGCCGCCCTGGCGCAGTGCGGTGCGCGCGGCGGCGAACATCGTGCGGGCGGTGGCGTCGGTGGTCGCCATGTGGGAGTGGAACGGCGGGTTGTTGAGCACCAGGTCGACGCTGCCCGGTTCGAGGTCGCCGAGCCCGTCGCCGACGAGGAAGTCGGCCTTCGCTCCGTCCGGCGCACCGGCCCGGAAGGTCTCCTCGGCGGAGGCGACCGCCCCGTAGGACTCGTCGACGAAGGTGAGGTGCGCCTCGGGGTTGGCGCGGGCGGCGGAGAGCCCGAGGACGCCGTTGCCGCAGCCCAGGTCGACGACCCGGACCGCGCCGCCGCGGGTGGGCAGGTGCTTCAGGAAGAAGCGGGTGCCGATGTCGAGGCGCTCGGCGCAGAAGATCCCCGCGTGGTTGACAGTGGTCAGGCCCGAGACGGGGCCCACGTCGGCGGGCAGTTCGTAGCGGTAGGGCCACGGGCTCGGCGTACGCGGCAGCGCGGGATCCGGGGTGGAGAAGATGAGCCGCGCCTTGCGCACCGCGAGGGAGGTGCGGGTCGGGCCGATGATCCGCTCGAAGAGCTTGAGCGTGGAGGTGTGGATCTCCTTGACCATGCCGGTGCCGATGACCACGGTGCCGGCGTGGACTGCGGGGGCGACCCGGTGGAGCTGGTCCTCCAGGAACGCCAGGGACTTGGGCACCCGGACGATCAGGACGTCGATCCGGTCCGGCGGGGCCTCGCGGGAGGACAGCAGCCGTACCGCGTCCTGGTCGATGCCGTTGCGGGCAAGGTTGGCGAGGGTGGCGCGCCGGGCCAGGTAGGAGTCGCTGATCTGGACGGGCCGGTGTGCGGCCAGCGCGGTGGTGAGCGCTCCCCACCGGTCCCCCACGACGGCGACCGTCCCCGAGAGGTCGACCGGGCCCGTCTCGGGGTCCGTCAGTTGCCGGAGCAGATATTCGTCGGCGGCGTCCCATGCCCGGAAGGGGTCGCGCGGGTGCTCGGGGAAGCGGGCGAGGTCGAAAGCGCCCTGCGAGGTCGTCAAACGGTTCATATGTCACTCAGGCTAGCCGAGGGAACCGGGGGCGCCCCACACGCTCCCGGCCCCTCGGCCGCGTTCACCTCGGCGTACGGCTCCGCGTACCCGCGCGCCGGGTGCTCCCGCCGACCTCGCGGGGCCGTCGGGCAGTTGGCGGCGGGACCGTCAGGGCAGTTGTTTGTCGATGGCCGACCGCCCCTCGGCGGCCAGCTTGCGCCGGGCCCATTCCAGGGTCTCCGGCGTCACGTCCCGCCCGGAGGCGAGCACCAGGTCCTCCGCGCTCGGGCGGTCGCTCGCGCCCGTGTGCAGGAGCCGGTCGGGGGTGATGCCCCCCGGCCCGGACATGGCCTCGGATACGGATTCGGACTCTTCGCTCATGCCGCCTCCTCGTCCTTGCGGCAATTCTCACCCCCCGTGGACCCGGCCGCATCCGATGGGCGCGCGGCCCGCTACCCGGGAGGGTGAATCAGCCCTTGGCGAGCCCGGGGAGTGGGCAGGAGAGGGAGGTCCTTGCCCCATTCTCCGAGGCGGTGCCCATGCTCCACGGTGTCGACGTCAGCGCCTACCAGCCCTCCTACGACACGGACGGTCTCGACTTCGTCCTCATCAAGTCCACCGAAGGCCGCAGCTATGTCAATCCGCGTCTGGACGCACAGGTGAAGCGGGCCAGGGACGCCGAGTGCGTCGTCGGGTTCTACCACTTCCTGTGGCCGGGGGACGTGGCGGACCAGGTGGCGTACTTCCTGAGCAGGACCCCCGAGAAGGCGGGCGATCTGCTCGCGGTCGACTGGGAACAGACCGGCGGCGGGACGCGGGCGAGCAACGCGGACAAGGACCGGTTCATCCGCGCGGTGAAGGAGGAGCGGCCCGATCACCGGGTCCTGCTGTACTGCAACCGCTCGTTCTGGCTCAACCACGACACGACGAGCTACGCGGGCGACGGGCTGTGGATCGCCGACTACGTCTCCGCGGGCAAGCCCCGCATCGAGGCGGAATGGCGCATCCACCAGTACACCGACGATCCGCTCGACAGGAACGTGGCCGACTTCGCCTCGGCCAGGGCCCTGCGCGACTGGGCGGCCGGATAGCACCCGGCCGGACGCCCCGACCGCCCCCGGAGACTGTGGACCGCGGGGGGCGCACGGCCGTCCGCGACGGGTTCCGACAGCCCGATTCTTGACCTGCACATGATAGGTACAGAGTGTTCACACGTGGGGCACGGTGCGTGTGGAAGGCTCCCGGCTGACCACCTACCGCACGGCCGCCGCGCGAGCATCCCCACCCAGGACCTCGTCGCGACGCCCGCGTTTCGGAGAGGACACCCCACATGTCCCGTCGTCACTCGTTCTACGCGCGTCCGCTGCTGGCCGCGGCGGCCGCCGTCACCGTGCTCACCGGCACCGCTGCCGCGGCCCCCGCGGACCCCTCGCCCGGCCGCTACACCGCCACCGCCGCCGCCCTCGACGACACGTACTACCAGGACGCGCTCGGCAAGACCGGCGCCGAGCTGAAGGCCGCCCTGCACACGATCATCAGCGACCAGACCAAGCTCTCCTACGACCAGGTGTGGGACGCCCTCAAGGCGACCGACGAGGATCCCGCCAACTCTTCCAACGTCGTGCTGCTGTACACCGGGCGCTCCCAGTCCAAGAACGACAACGGCGGCGGCTCGGGCCAGTGGAACCGGGAGCACGTCTGGGCCAAGTCGCACGGCGACTTCGGTACGTCGACGGGTCCGGGCACCGACGTGCACCACCTGCGGCCCGAGGACGTCCAGGTCAACTCCACGCGCGGGAACAAGGACTTCGACAACGGCGGCAGCGAACTGGCCGGCGCACCCGGCAACTTCACCGACGGCGACTCCTTCGAGCCGCGCGACGAGGTCAAGGGCGACGTCGCCCGCATGATCCTCTACATGGCCGTGCGGTACGAGGGCACCGACTCCTTCGCCGACCTCGAACCCAACGACCAGGTGGACAACGGGTCCGCGCCGAAGATGGGCAAGCTGTCCGTCCTGAAGCAATGGAGCCAGGAGGACCCGCCGGACACCTTCGAGAAGCGCCGCAACGACGTCATATTCGAGCAGTTCCAGCACAACCGGAACCCGTTCATCGACCACCCCGAGTGGGTCGGGTCCATCTGGTAGCCCCGACCCTCCCGGCTCTCCGGGCCCCCTCGGCGGTCCCGGCTCAGCCCTCCCCGGCCAGGGCCTTCGCGCAGCCTTCGACAGCTCTCTCGCGGGTGGCGTAGCGCGGCAGGTCCTGGCCGGTCCGCTCCCGAAGGAGGTCGGACGGACCCAGCAGATCACGGGGGTCGACGACCGCCGCGCGCCGCCCGTCGGAGACGAGACGCGCGAGGCCGGTGTGCAGCATGGCCAGGCCCACGGAGTCGACGGCCGTGACGTCGTGCAGGTCGAGGACGACCGAGCCGCCGTCCGGCCCCGACTCGTCCAGGGCGTACAGCACGCGTTCGGCAGCCGTGAAGTCGATGGACCCCTGGGCGACGACGACGCCGACCTGCTCGTGCAGGACCCGTTCGTCCTCGACGGAGGGCGCAGACGGCAGGTCGTCCGCGGTCGTGACGAGGGTGACGGTGGAGCCCGGCAGCGCGGGGTTGAGCATGAGGTGGAGCCCGTAGCGCTGCGACATCGCCTCCAGCGCCGCGTGGCCGCGTACCGAACCGCCGGTGGCGTCGAGCGGCGGGCTGTACGTGGCGACCCCGAAACGGGCAGGACCCACTGCGATGAGACCGCCGGACACCCCGCTCTTGGCGGGCAGTCCGACGCGCAGCAGCCACTCGCCGGAGCCGTTGTACATGCCGCAGGTCGCCATGACGGCGAGAACCCGGGAGGCGACCTCGGCGGAGACGACTTCCTCGCCGGTGACCGGGTTGACGCCGCCGTAGGCGAGCGTCGCAGCCATGGTGGCGAGGTCGACCGCGGTGACGCGGGTCGCGCACTGGCGGAAGTAGCGGTCGACCGCCAGGACCGGATCGACGGGCATGGTGCCGGTGGAGCGGATCAGATAGGCCAGCGCCCGGTTGCGGTCCCCGGTCACCGACTCGGAGCTGAACACCTCCTCGTCGACGTCCAGTTCACGCCCGGCGAAGCGGCCGAGGCAGCGCAGGATCCGGTCGAAGGCGCTCTCGCCCGGGGCGTCGGGGATGAGGGCGGTGGTGACGATCGCCCCGGCGTTGACCATGGCGTTGGCGGGGCGGCCGGTGTCGGGTTCGAGGCTGATGGCGTTGAACGCCTCGCCGCTCGGCTCGGCGCCCACCCACCGGCTCACCTCGTCGAGACCGAGAAGGGACAGCGCGAGGGCGTAGATGAACGGTTTGGAGACGGACTGGAGAGTGAAGGGGACCTCGGCCTCGCCCGCGCTGTAGCGGTGCCCGTCCATGCTGACCAGCGCCAGACCGAAGGCGTCCGGGTCGGCGAGGGCGAGCTGGGGGATGTAGTCGGCCGGTTTCCCCTCCCGTACGTCGACGAACTGGGCCCGCAGGTTCTCCAGCGAGTCGGTCACCGCGTCGGCGGCACTCATGGCCCCGCCCCCTCAGCCGCGCTCGGCCTGCGCGACCCGGGGGAAGGTCTTCACCCCGGCGGCCTTGCGGCTGTTGGCCTGCACGTCGACCGTGCGGTCCGGCGGAGCGTCCTCGACGCCGACGACGACGGTGTCCAGAACCTTGTCCTCGGCGTCGACGAACTCCACCTTCACGGCGAAGAACGCGGCCTCGTCGGTGGGGTTGGTGACCCGGACGCGTGCGCTGCGGACCTCCTCCGAGCCGCTGAGCGGCAGCCCGGTGACCGAGACATCGGCAACGGCGTTGCCCCGGCCCTCCACCTCGTCCAGCCGCTTGGCCGCCTCCTGCCGTACGCGTTCGGACTCGGCCGAGACCGAGGCGGCGAAGCTCTCCTGGGTGCGCGGGCTCGGGGACTCGGAAGGGGACTCCTCCGGCTCGGGCGTCAGGGTGTGGACGCCCTGGTCGGTGCCTTCGCTGCTGGTGTCGGAGTCGCAGGCCGTCGTGCCGGCGAGCAGCAGGGCCGCGACCGCGACGGGGGCCAGGGCGCGCGCGGCGCGGGCCCGGCGCGCGGGGAGGTTCGCTTTCACGGACGGTCCGTCCAATCCAAGAGGGGGATCCTAGTGAGAACAGGAGGGGGATCCGGGTGAGAGGGGGGAGGCGCGTGGGTCACGCCGTGTCGTCGCCGAAGATGTCGCGGAGTTTCGCCTCGCGCTCGGTGTCGAGGTTGCTGTGGAGGAGTTCGGCGCCGTCGCCGGGCAGCTGAGCGCCGATCCGCTCGGGCACCTCGTTCATGGTCAGCAGGAACAGCGCCGAGGTTCCGGGCGTCACCTTCTCCTTGACCTCGGCGATGAAGTCGTCGTCGATGCCGACGTCCGCGAGTTTCCCGCCGACCGCTCCGGCGGCCGCCCCGATGGCCGCACCCAGCAACGGCATCAGGAAGATCAGCCCGAAGAGCATGCCCCAGAAGGTGCCGCTGAGGGCCCCGGCGCCGACGAGGTTGAGGAGCTGTTTCGTGCGCGGCTTGGCCCGGTCGGCGGGCCAGCTGACCACGGCCGCGTCGAGGATCTTGATCAGCCCTTCCTTCTGAAGGGATTTCAGCGCCTCCTCGACGCTCTCCGCGCCTTCGGCCGTCCTGAACTTCCACACCGTGAGCGTGGACATCGCGCACCCTCCCGCACTCCAGAGCAACAACTCGCCCATATTAGGATCAAAAGGTATGAATTGACTCGTCGAAGCATCCGCTTCATACGGGAGCGGGTTCGAGTCCCGGGAGGGAACGATGGATACGGACGCCCTGACCGCCGACCTGTTGCGGGAGCTGCGGGCGACCCGGCCCTATCCGGCCCTGTCCCTGACCATGCCGACCCACCGCAAGGCTCCGGACAACGCCCAGGACCCGGTCCGGCTGCGGAACCTGGTGGCCGAGGCCGGGCACCGCCTCGATGCCGACCCGCAGGTCAGCCGCGAGGTGGCGGCCGCTCTCCGGGCCCAGGTGGAACGGGCGGCGGAAGAGGTGGATCCGCGCGGGGCCCTGGACTCCCTGGTGCTCCTGGTCACCACCGACGCCTACTGGATCTGGCAGCTCCCGCGCACCGCACCCGAACGGGTGGTGCTCAGCGACACCTTCCTCACCCGCAACCTCGTCGCCGCCAAGGCCCAGACGCGGCCGTTCCGGGCGCTGACCATCGCCGCCGACCACGCGACGCTGTGGATCGGGACCGGCGACGGCATCCGGCCGGAGAGGGCCGGCGGCTTCCCGCTGACCGCGCCGAAGGAGCCGCCGAACCCGCAGCGCGAGGAGCGCATCGGGGACACTCCGAGCACCTTCTCCGACGAGGAGACCCGTAACTTCTTCCGTGACGTCGACGAGAAGCTGCGCACGGTGCTCGCCGACGATCCGCGTCCGCTGTACCTGCTGGGCCTGGCCCCCGCTCTCGCCCTGCTGGACGAGGTCGGCGAGAGCTCCCGGTCCGCGACCGGCCGGGTCACCAAGGGGGCGCCGGCCGATCTGCCGCCCGCCGAGGTCCTCAGGGAGCTGCGGCCCGCCCTGGAGGAAGGCGCGCGCCAGGCGGTGGCGGCGGTGGAGAGCCGGCTCGACAACGCCCGCAGCGCGCACTCCTTCGCCGGCGGCCTCGACGAGGTGTGGGCGGCCGTCCGGGAGGGCCGGGCGGCTCTGGTCGCGGTGGAGGAACACTTCCAGGCGGCCGTGCAGGTGACCGACGAGCACCTGGAGCCGGTACCCGAGGGGACCACGCAGAGCGCGGACGGCACGGTCCGCGAGGACATCGTCGACGAACTCGTCGAAGCGGCGCTGGACAGCGGCGCCGATGTGGTCTTCGTCGAGGACGACTCGCTGGCGGAGCACGGCCGGATCGCGGCGGCCCTGCGCTACTGAACACCCCTCGGAAAAGGCCCCTCCGCCGTCAGCCCAGGCGGCGGACCGGCTGTCCGTCGAGGAACGCCCTGATGTCTTCCACCGCCTGGCCGTAGTACGTCTCGTAGTTGGCTCGCGACACATAGCCCAGGTGCGGGGTGGCCAGCAGCCGCGGGGCTGTGCGCACCGGGGCGTCGGCCGGGAGCGGCTCGACGTCGAACACGTCCGTCGCGGCCCCGGCGATCACCCCGTCGCGCAGCGCGGCGAGCAGCGCGTCCGTGTCGACGATGGCCGCCCTGGAGGTGTTGACCAGGTAAGCGGTCGGGCGCATCAGGGCGAGTTCGGCCGCGCCGATCAGTCCCCGGGTCCGCTCGCCGAGCGCCAGGTGGACGGAGACGAAGTCGCTGGAGTCCAGCAGGTCTTCCTTGGAGGCGGCCAGTCCCACCCCGACCTCGTCGGTACGTTCCTTCGTGAGGTTCCGGCTCCAGGCCACCACCTCCATGCCGAAGGCCAGGCCCACCTGCGCCACCCGGCCGCCGATCTTCCCGAGCCCCAGCAGACCGAGCGTCCGGCCGTGCAGGTCGGCCCCGAGGGTGGACTGCCAGGGCCCTCCCGTGCGCAGCGCCTCGGCCTCGGGGACGATGCCGCGCGCCAGGCCCAGCAGCAGGGCCCAGGTCAGCTCGACAGGCGGGGTGGAGGAGCTGGCGGTGCCGCAGACGACGACGTCGTGCCGCCGCGCGGCGTCGAAGTCGATGGCGGAGTTGCGCATGCCGGAGGCCACCAGCAGCCGCAGCCGGGGCAGCCGGGCGAACAGCTCCGCCGGAAAGGGCACCCGCTCGCGCAGGGTCACCACGATGTCGAAGCCGGCGAGGGCGGCGGCCGTCTCGTCCACCGTCGCGAGGTGCTCGGTGAACGGCACGATCTCGACGTCGTCGGTGACGGGCGACCAGTCGACGACGGTGGTGGCCACGGACTGGAAGTCCTCGATCACGGCGCAGCGCAGCTTCATGGCAGCCTCTCTCCGGCCGGGCAGGGTCGCCATCCATGATCGCGCATCGCCCCGGCCGGGCCGTAAGGGGCCCGGCTCGGCGGTCGTCAGGAGGCCTCGGGTCCGTACCAGAGCGTGGTGGCGTTGCAGAACTCGCGGATGCCGTGTCCGGCCAGCTCACGGCCGTAACCGGAGCGCTTGATCCCGCCGAAGGGCAGGGCGGGGTGCGAGGCCGTCATCCCGTTGAAGAAGACACCGCCGGCCTCCAGGTCCCGGGCGCAGCGCTCCTGTTCGCCCGGGTCGCGGGTCCAGGCGTTGGAGCTGAGGCCGAAGGGGGTGTCGTTGGCCAGGTGGATCGCCTCGTCGAGGTCGGCGACCCGGTAGAGGGTGGCGACCGGGCCGAAGGTCTCCTCGCGGTGGATGCGCATGGCGGTGGTGATACCGGCGAGCACGGTGGGCTCGTAGAACCAGCCGTTCTCCAGGCCGCCGCCGAGCTTGTCGGGACGGCGTCCGCCGCACAGCACCTCCGCGCCCCGCTCGACGGCGTCGTCGACGAGTTCCTCCAGGTCGGTGCGGCCCTGTTCGGTGGAGAGCGGGCCGACGTCGGTGGCGTCCTCCAGGGGGTCGCCGACGGTCAGGGCCCGCATGCCCGCGGTGAAGTGTTCGGCGAACGCGTCGTACACGTCGGCGTGGACGATGAAGCGCTTGGCGGCGATGCAGGACTGGCCGTTGTTCTGGACGCGTGCGGTGACGGCGGTGGCGGCGGCCTTCTCCACGTCCGCCGAGGGCAGGACGAGGTAGGGGTCGCTGCCGCCGAGTTCCAGGACGGTCTTCTTGACCTCGTCGCCCGCGGTGGCGGCGACGGCACGCCCGGCCGGTTCGCTGCCGGTGAGCGTGGCGGCGACGACGCGCGGGTCGCGCAGGACGGCCTCGACGGCGCCCGAGCCGATCAGCAGCGTACGAAAGCAGCCCGCCGGGAAGCCCGCCCGGTGGAAGAGGTCCTCCAGGTAGAGGGCGGTCTGCGGGACGTTCGACGCGTGCTTGAGGAGTCCGACGTTGCCCGCCATCAGCGCGGGGGCGGCGAAGCGCACCACCTGCCAGAGCGGGAAGTTCCACGGCATCACGGCGAGGACGACGCCGAGCGGCCGGTAGCGGACCAGCGCGCGGGAGGCGCCGGAGTCCTTCACGTCGGCGGGGTCCGGGTGCTCGTCGGCGAGCAGGCCCTCCGCGCGGTCGGCGTACCAGCGCATCGCCTTGGCGCACTTGGCCGCCTCCGCCCGGGCGGCCGTGATGGGCTTCCCCATTTCGACGGTCATCGTGCGGGCGATGGTGTCGCGGTCCTCGTCGAGGAGGTCGGCGGCCCGGTTCAGCCAGGCCGCCCGCTGCTCGAAGGGCGTGGTGCGGTACTGGCGGAAGGTCTCCGCGGCGGCGGTGATCCGGTGTTCGGTCTCCTCCTCGCCGAGGGCGTCGAATGACCTGATCAGTTCGCCGTTCGCGGGGTTGACCGTCGCGATGGGCATGGCAGTGGCCTCCTTGCATCGGTAGTCCGACCGTGCCGCGCCGCACCGGTCTCCGCAACGCGGCCTTTCCTCCCCCGCACGTACCCGGCCGACGCGGATCATGCGTGCCCAAGGGCACGTTCCGCGTCGGCCGGGGTCACGGGCCGCCCTTCCGGGCGGTTACACGAGCGCCGCGAGGGGGGTGCGGCGGGCGGTGCGGACGCCGGGCAGCGGAGCGTGCGGGAGCAGTTCCGCGAGCTGCGGCGCCTCGGCGTAGCGGGTGAACCAGACCACTTTGCCGTCCGTGGTCCGGCAGGTGCCCCAGCTGTCGCTCAGGGCCATGACCCGGCTCAGCCCGCCGCCGACCGGCAGCAGGCGGGGCATCCGGGCGCTGTTGTCCGCGACGGACACGGTCACGTGCCGTCCGGTCCAGCGGAGTTCGAGGACGCAGGTGTTGCCGCCGCCGACATGCCGGTGGACGTTGGTCAGGAGTTCGTCCAGGGCCCGGCACACCGGCCGGACGTGCAGGTCGAGACTCCAGTGACGAAGGTGTGCGGCGACGATCCGCCGCAGCTGGGAAACGCGCTCTGCCGACACCTGCAGTTCGACCGAGTAGTGCCGGTCGAGTGGAACGGTCATCGTCGAGGCTCCTCACCACGAGGCCCACGTGTCTTCACCCCGTCGTACTTCACCCCGTCGTACGAACGACCCCCGAACACGAAGCGTGAGCACTGATCACTTCTGGGTCACTCCTCAGGGTGAGGCCGGTACGCCGGACGCGCAACAGCTGGGCCGTCCGCGCTGGTAGGAGGCGGTGCCCGGGCTCAGGACGATCACAGCAGGTAGGGCAGCAGGGTGTCCGGGGTGAGGGGCAGCTCGCGCAGCCGGGCGCCGGTGGCGTGGCGGACCGCGTTGCCGATGGCGGCGGCGGTGCCGACGATCCCGATCTCGCCGATGCCCTTGCTGCCCATGGGGTTGAGGTGGCGGTCGTCCTCCTCGATCCAGTGGGCCTGGATATCGGCGGTGTCGGCGCAGACGGGCACGTGGTAGGCGGCGAGGTCCTTGGCGGTGAAGTCGCCGAAGGCCGGGTCGATGCCGCAGCCCTCGGTGAGGGCCATGCCGATGCCCATCACCATGCCGCCGGTGAACTGGGAGCGGGCGGTGCGCGCGTTGAGGATCCGCCCGGCGGCGTACACCCCGAGGAGCCGGCGTACGCGTACCTCGCCGGTGACGGCGTCGACGGCCGTCTCGGCGAAGTGGGCGCCGAAGGCGTGCCGGGCGTACGGGGACTCCTCGCCGGTCTCCTGCTCGGTGTCGGCGGTGGCGGTGATCCCGTCGGCGGGGAGTGGCCCGGAGTGCTCGGCGAGGCGGGCGGCGAGGTCCGCGGCGGCCTTGTGCACGGCCCAGCCCCAGGAGGCGGTGCCGGAGGAGCCGCCGGCCAGCGGGGCGGTGGGCAGGTCGGTGGAGCCGATGTCGACGTGGACGGCCGCGGGGTCGACGCCGAGGGCGTCGCCGGCGATCTGGGCCAGCACGGTGCGGGCCCCGGTGCCGATGTCGGTGGCGTTGACCTGGATGCGCAGGGAGCCGTCCGGCGCGGCGTGGGCGCTCGCGGTGGACCGGGAGACGAGGACGGGGTACGTCGCGGATGCCACGCCCGTACCCATGAGCCAGCGGCCCTCCTGGCGGGCGGCGGGGCGGGGGTCGCGGTCGTGCCAGCCGAACCGGGCCGCGCCCTCGCGCAGGCAGGCGGCGAGGCCGCGGCTGCTGAAGGGGCGGTCGCTGTCCGGTTCGGTCGCGGGTTCGTTGCGCAGCCGCAGCTCCACGGGGTCGAGGCCGAGCGCGGAGGCGAGTTCGTCCATGGCGGACTCCAGGGCGTACATCCCCGAGGCCTCCCCCGGGGCGCGCATCCAGGAGGGGCTGGGCACGTCGAGGGCGACCACCCGGTGCCCGGTGCGGCTGTTCGGCGAGGCGTACATGACGCGGGCGGGCACGGCGGCCTGCTCGACGAACTCCTTCACGGTGGAGGTCTGGGTGACGACCTCGTGGCTGACAGCGGTGAGCACGCCGTCGAGGTCCGCGCCGAGCCGGACCCGCTGGATCGTGGGGGCCCGGTGGCCGACGACCTCGGCCAGCTGGGCCCGGGGGAAGACGAGCTTGACCGGGCGGCCGGTGTGCCGGGCGGCCATCGCGGCCAGGATCCCCTGGGGGCGGGTGGTGCCCTTCGAGCCGAAGCCGCCGCCGACGTGCTCGGAGACGACGGTGATCCGGTCCGGGTCGAGGCCGAGCGCCTGGGCCAGGCTCTCGCGGACCTTGGTGGAGCCCTGGCTGGAGTCGTGGACGGTGAGGTGGCCGTCCTCCCACACGGCGGTGGCGGCGTGCGGCTCCATGGGGTGGTTGTGCAGCGCATCCATCCGGTACGTCGCATCGGTCTGGACGGGCGATGCGGCCAGGGCCCGTTCCACGTCGCCCCGGTTGCGGACGGCGGGGAACCCGCCGTTGGCCTCCTCGGGCGTGTACAGGCCCGGGTGGTCCTCGGTGAGGGTGACGTCATGCGCGTCGCGTTCGTACTCGATATGGAGCTCCCCGGCTCCGGTACGGGCGGCTTCCGGCGAATCCGCGATCACGAGGGCGATCGGCCAGCCGTGGTGCGGGACGCGGTCGTCCTGGAGCACGGCGAGGATCGGGTCGTCGGGCTCGTGGAGCCGGGGCGCGTTGTCGTGGGTGAGGACGGAGTGGACGCCGGGTACGGCGAGCGCGTCGACGGCCCGTACGGCGGTGACGCGTCCGGCCGCGACGGTGGCCGGGACGGTCCAGGCGTACAGGCAGCCGGCGGGCGTGCGGTCGGCCGCGTAGCGGGCGGTGCCGGTGACCTTGTCCCGGGCCTCTCTGCGGACGACGGGCGCACCGGGGAACTGCGGGGCTTGCGTGGTCATGGCGGGGGTCCTCGGGGG
>NZ_JAFEUF010000111.1 GCF_016901035.1 Streptomyces durocortorensis | reverse complement strand
GCGCCGCGGGCGCCCGGAAGACCCCGCCCGCCCCCGCCCCTCCCCCGCGCCGCAAGCAGGGCGGGGTGATCCTCGCCCTGCCGGCGCTGGTCTGGTACCTCGTCTTCATGGTCGGCCCGCTGGTCGCCATCTTCGTGATCGCCGCGCTGCACTGGCCCGGCATGCTGCAGCCGGTGTCCTTCGCCGGCCTCGGCAACGTCCGCACCGTCCTCGCCGATCCGGTCTTCGCGGACGCGGTGGCCAACACCGCCGTCCAGCTCGTCGTCGCGCTGCCCCTGATGATCGTCGGCGCGTACATGCTGGGGTACTACGTCGCGCAACGGCCCCCGGGGCACCGCGTCCTGCGCTACCTCCTCTTCATCCCGGGCCTGATCTCCACCCCCGCCAAGGCGATGGTGTTCTACGCGGTCCTCTCCCCGGACGGCCTGTTCAACGGGGCGCTGGACAAGGTGGGCCTGGGGTCGCTGGCCGACGCCTGGCTGGCCTCGCCGTCGACGGCGCTGGCCTGTCTGATCGTCCTCGACGTGTGGAGCGGCATCGGGTTCACGGCTGTGCTGTTCGCGGCGCGGCTGGGCAGTGTGCCGGACGAGATCGGGGAGGCCGCGCAGCTCGACGGGGCGGGGCACTGGCGGGCCATGTGGCGCATCCACTTCCCCGTGATCCGGGACTTCGTGGGTGTGGTGACGATGCTGCAGTTCCTGTGGACCCTGTTCGGTTCGGCGCAGAACGTGTTGCTGCTGACCCAGGGCGGGCCGGGCTCCTCGTCGACGACCCTGTCCTTCCTCGTGTACCAGAAGGCGTTCATCGCGGCCGACCTCGGCTACAGCCAGACGGTGGGCGTGTTCCTGTTCCTGGTCGGTCTGGCCGGGCTGCTGACCATCCGTCGCGTCTTCCGCCAGAACTACTGATCGGAGCGGTTCCATGAAGTTCCTGAAGTCCTGGCTGCCGGCCCATGTCCTCGCCTGGCTGTACGCGGCGCTGCTCGTCGTGCCTCTCTACTATCTGCTGGTCTCGGCGTTCAAGACGAACGACGAGATCTTCGGGAGCCCGTTCGCGCTGCCGACCTCGCTGTCCGCGCACAACTTCACCGAGGCGTTCTCCTCCGCCGACCTCGGTCCGGCCGTCGTCAACTCGGTGCTGGTGACCGCGCTGGCGCTGGCGCTCACCCTGGGCCTGGCCATTCCCGCGGCGTTCGCCATCGCCCGTACGGAGGGAAGGGTGGGGGCGTTCGTGGAGCGGGTGTTCTCGCTCGGCTTCCTGGTGCCGACGTTCGCCGCGCTCTTCCCCACGTTCCTGCTGGCCGCCGCGACCGGGCTGTTCCACACCCGGGCCTTCATGGTGCTGTTCCTGCCCGCGACGGCGATGCCGCTGTCGGTGGTGATCCTGGTGCAGTTCATGCGGACGATCCCGCGCGAGATGGAGGAGGCCGCGCGGATCGACGGCGCGTCCACGTTCGGCGTGCTGCGGCATGTGTACACCCCGATGTGCATGCCGGGGATCGCGACGATCCTGCTGCTGAACTTCCTGACGTTCTGGAACGAGTACCTCTACTCGCTCGTCATCATCGGGCCGGACCCGGAGCAGCGCACCGTGCAGGTGGCGCTGCCCACCCTCAAGTCCCTGACCGGCACCGACTACGGCATCCTGACCGCCGGTACGGTGCTGACGCTGGTCCCGGTCTGGGCGGTGTACACCGTGCTGCAGAAGCGCATGCAACAGGCACTCGTCAGCGGGGCGGTGAAGATGTGAAGGAACGTCTTGAGGATCTTGAGGACCGGCCGGGGGAACCCGCCCTCGGTCCGGTCGAAGGGAAACCCGCGCCCGGTCCGGTCGAAGGGGCATCCGCAGGCGCGGTCCGGCCGACCATCAAGGCGGTGGCCGCGGCGGCCGGGGTCTCCACGGCCACGGTGTCCCAGGCGGTCAACGGCACGGGCCGGATCTCGGAGGCGACCCGCCGCCGGGTCCTGGCAGCGGCGGCCGAGCTGGGGTGGTCGCCCAGCGCGTCGGCGACCGCGCTGCGCCGGGCGCGGACGCGGACGATCGCGCTCGTCGTGCGTCGTCCCACCGACGTCCTCGGCGCCGACCCCCACTTCAGCGAGCTGATCACCGGTCTGGAGGGCGAGCTGGCCCCCCGGGGCTACGGTCTGCTGCTGCATCTGGTGCCGGGCATGGCCGAGGAGAGCGCGCTGTACGAACGGCTCGTCGCCGAAGGCCGGATCGACGGTGCGGTGCTGACCGAGGCCCGGTCGGACGACCCCCGCCCCGGGCTCCTCCGGGGCCTCGGGCTGCCCGCCGTACTGCTCGGCTCGCCGGATCCCGCAGGCCCGGTGCCCGGGGTGGGGCTCGGGCAGCAGGGGGCGGGCATCCATGAGGCCGTCGCCCATCTGCTGACGCTGGGCCACCGGCGTATCGCGTACGTCGCGGGCCCGGCCGAGCTGGTGCACACGGGGGCGCGGCGGGCAGCGTTCGAACAGGCCCTGGCGGAGGCGGGTCTGCGGCCGGTGGCCGTCCGGCACACCGATTTCACCGAGGAGGCCGCCGTCGCGGTCACCGAGGAGCTGCTCGCGCTGCCGGACCGGCCGACCGCCCTGGTCTTCCCCAACGACTCCATGGCCGTCTGCGGCATGGGCGCGGCCCAGCGCGCCGGGCTGCGGGTGCCCGCGGACGTGTCGGTGGTGGGGTACGACAACCTCCCCCTGGGCCGCTGGCTGCACCCGCGCCTCAGCAGCGTGGACCAGCAGGTGCAGCGGGTCGGCGCGGCCGCCGCGCTGACGCTGCTCGCCCGGTGCGGCGAGGACGTGCCCGCCGCGCTGCTGGAGGGGCGGCCGCGCCTGGTCGTACGGGAGTCGACCGGCCCCGCGCCTGCCGCTTCCTGACCCATGGACCGTCCACCTCGCACCGCGCGCGGGCCGCCCCGAGCGCACCGCACCACCTGCTGATCGGCCCGCCTCCCGCGAACGCGGCCGACCGACCCCGTACACCGAAGAACGCCGGAGAAGGACCATGCGACGCCACAGCGCCCAACTCACCCATGACCACGCCGTGCTCCCCTGGCTAGGCGCCAACTTCTGGTCGCGCACCGGCGGTCCGCTGATGTGGCGGAACTACGAGCCGAAGACCGTGCGCGAGGAGCTGGCCGTCCTGCGGGAGCACGGGCTGACGATGACCCGGTCGTTCTTCTACTGGCCGGACTTCCATCCGGAGCCCGGCCGGATCGACGAGGAACTGTGCGACCGCTTCCGGGACTTCCTCGACGCCCACACCGAGGCGGGGATGGGGACCGTGCCGACGTTCATCGTCGGCCACATGTCCGGCGAGAACTGGGATCCGGTCTGGCGCGGGGGCCGTGACCTGTACGAGGACGTGTGGCTCGTGGGGCGGCAGGCCTGGTTCGTCTCGCAGATGACCCGCAGGTTCAAGGACCACCCCGCCGTGACGGGCTGGCTGATCACCAACGAGATGCCGGGCTACGGCCGGATCTACCAGGTGGATCCGCCCTCCAGCGATGTGGTGACCGCCTGGGCGCAGTTCATGTGCGACGCGGTGCGCGCGGCGGGCGGGACGCAGCCGGTGTCGCTCGGCGACGGGGCGTGGGGCATCGAGGTGACGGGCCGCGACAACGGCTTCTCGCTGCGGGACACCGCGGAGTACGTGGACTTCGTCGGCCCGCACGTATACCGCTCGGACACGGACCGGCCGCGTCAGCACTACCGGGCCGCGTTCGAGTGCGAACTCGCGGCGGTGACCGGGCAGCCGGTCGTGCTGGAGGAGTTCGGGCTCTCCACCGACACGGTCTCGGCGGCGAACGCGGGGGTCTTCTACCGGCAGACCCTGCACAATTCGCTGCTCGGCGGGGCCACCGGCTGGATCGCGTGGAACAACACGGACTACGACGACCTGTGGGACCAGTCCCCGTACGACCACCACCCCTTCGAGATGCATTTCGGGATCACCGACAGCACCGGCCGCCCCAAGGAGCCGCTGCGCGAACTGGCCTCCTTCGCCGAGGTGTTGCAGCGGGTCGACTTCGCCCGGTGCCGCCGCACCGACGCGGACGCCGCGCTGGTGGTGCCCGCGTTCCTGGAGCGCGGCTACCCCTACAGCCGGCCCGCCGACCGGCCGCTGATCTTCACCTCCCTGCATCAGGGGTACGTGGCGGCGCGCGGCGCGGATCTGCCCGTGGCGTTCGCCCGGGAGGCCGACGGTCTGCCGGACGACGCCGCGCTGTATCTGCTGCCGTCGACCCGTCAGCTGACGACCCGCACCCGGCGGGCGCTGGAGCGGCGGGCCCGCGCGGGGGCGACGGTGTACCTGTCGTTCTGCTCGGGCGAGCACCCGGGGACGCGCGGCCCGTGGTTCGACGACCTGGACGGTCTGTTCGGGGTGGAGCTCCAGCTCTCGTACGGGGTCGCGGAGCCGATCGAGGACGATGTCCTGGAGATGACGTTCGCCGAGGACTTCGGTTCCATCGCGGCGGGCGAGACGCTGGTCTTCCCGGTCGCCGGGAACGAGGACAGCCGCGCCTACCTCCCGGTGGTGCCGGCGGGCGCGCGGGTCGTGGCGACGGACGCGCACGGACGGCCGGCGCTGCTGTGCCACGAGACGGGTGAGGGCCGAACCGTCCTGGCGACGTATCCGCTGGAGCACATGGCCGCCCGCACGGCCCGGGCGAACCCCGAGCAGACGCACCGCCTGTACGCGGCGCTCGCCGAGGTCGCCGGGGCGGCGCGGCCGGTGACGGTGGACAGCCCGTACGTCGCCGCCGACACCCTCGTCCACGAGGACGGGACGCGGTACGTGTGGCTGGTGAGCCAGTCCGACGCGGAGGTGACCGTGCGCCCCGTTGCGGACGGTGAGCTGCGCGAGCTGGAGGGCGGTGAGCCGGTGCGGGAGGTGGTGATCGCCCCGTACGGGGTGCGCATCCTCGAACTGCGCTGAGCGGCCCGGCCCTTTCCGCTGTACGACCGTCCCGACCAGTAAGCCCGTCCCGACCTGCTTCCGGCCGAGGAGATCCATGCCATGACCGATGACCCGCTCTTCCGCGACCCCGCCGCTCCCGTCGCCGCCCGGGTGCGGGATCTGCTGGGGCGGATGACCCTGACCGAGAAGGTGGGGCAGGTCAACCAGCGGATGTACGGCTGGGACGCGTACGAGCTGACGGCGACCGGTCATCGGCTCACCGACGCGTTCCGGGCCGAGGTGGCCGCGTACGACGGGATGGGCGCGCTGTACGGGTTGCAGCGCGCGGACCCCTGGTCGGGGGTGACGGCGGAGACGGGCATCGGGGCGGCGGAGGGTGCGCGGGTGTCCGACGCCGTCCAGCGCCATGTCGTGGAGCACACCCGCCTCGGCATCCCGGTCCTGCTGGTGGAGGAGATGCCGCACGGGCTCCAGGCGCTGGACGGCACCCTGTTGCCGGTCAACCTTGCGGTCGGGGCGACGTGGAATCCCGAGCTGTACGAGGAGGCGGCCGCGCTCGCGGCGGCGCAGCTGCGTTCGCGGGGCGGGCATGTGGCCCTGGTGTCGGCGCTCGATCTGGTGCGGGATCCGCGCTGGGGGCGGGCCGAGGAGTGTTTCGGCGAGGACCCGTATCTGGCGGCCCGGTTCACCGAGGCGCTGGTGCGCGGGGTGCAGGGGCCGCCGGGTGAGCGCATCGGGCCGGACCGGGCGGCGGTCGTGCTCAAGCACTTCGCGGGGCAGGGGGCCACGGTCGGCGGCCGCAACAGCGCGGCGACCGAGCTGGGTCTCCGTGAACTCCACGAGATCCACCTGGAGGCCGCCCTGGCCGGGGTCCGGGCGGGGGCCGCGGGCGTGATGGCCGCGTACAACGAGTTCGACGGCCTGCCCTGCGCGGCGAACCGGGAGCTGCTGACCGGGATCCTGCGCGAGAGGTGGGGGTTCACGGGTGTGGTGATGGCCGACGGGCTGGCGCTGGACCGGCTGGTGCGGCTGGCCGGGGATCCGGTGGCGGCCGGGGCGATGGCGCTGGCGGCGGGTACCGACCTGAGCCTGTGGGACGGCTGCTTTCCGCGACTGGCCGAGGCCGTCGAGGGCGGGCTGGCCGACGAGGCGGTCCTCGATGCGGCCGTGGGGCGGGTCCTCGCGCTGAAGTTCCGGCTCGGGCTCTTCGAGCGGCCGTACACCGGGGACCGCCCACCGGCCCCCGGACCGGAGCGCCTGAGCGAACGTATCGCCCGGGAGTCCGTCACACTTCTGGCGCACGACCGGGTGACGCTCCCCCTCACCGGCGGGGCGCGCATCGCGGTCCTCGGCCCGAACGCCGACTCCGTACCGCAGCAGATCGGCGACTACACCGCACCCCAGCGCCCCGGCACCGGTGCGAGCGTCCTCGACGGACTGCGGGCGGCGGCCCCGGCGGGCACGGAGATCGTGTACGCGCCGGGCTGCGGTCTCGTCGGCGGCGACCGGTCGGCCCTCCCGGAGGCGGTCGCGCTCGCGGCCGGGGCGGATGTCGCGGTGCTGGTGCTCGGCGGGTCGAGTGCGCGGGCGGCGGAGACCCACTTCGATGCCAATGGGGCGGCGGTCGCCACCGGCGGCCCCGGCGGGATGACCTGCGGCGAGGGAGTGGACCTGGCGGACCTCTCGCTGCCGGAAGGCCAGTTGGCCCTGCTGGACGCGGTGGCCGCCACGGGTACGCCCGTGGTGGTGGTGCTGGTCCAGGGACGCCCGCACGCGCTGCCGGACCTGGCCGGCCGCGTGGGGGCGGTGCTCAGTGCGTGGTATCCCGGACCGTGGGGCGGTCGGGCGGTGGCCGACGTGCTGTTCGGCGTGGCGGAGCCGGTGGGCCGGCTGCCGGTGTCGGTGCCCCGGTCGGCCGCCCAGCTGCCGGTCTTCTACAACGGGAAGGACCACGGCTACCGGGGCTATGTCGACCAGCCCGCCACCGCGCGGCATGCCTTCGGCCACGGGCTGACGTACGGCTCGGTGGAGTACGGCGTGCCGCGGCTGTCCCGGTCGGTGGTGGGGGTGGCGGAGTTCGCCGAGGCGGACAGCAGCAGGGTCGCGTCCGCACCGGAGCGCGATGACGGCCCGGGGGCCGGTCGCGGGCCGAGGCCGGTTCACGGGCCGGTCGTGTGCTCGGTCGAGGTGTGCAACACGGGTGAGCGGCCGGTGCGGGAGACGGTCCAGCTCTACGTACGCCGCGTGCTCGGCGGGTCGTCGTGGCCCCGGGTACGGGAACTGCGCGGGTTCGACCGGGTCGCCCTGGCGCCCGGGGAGCGGGCGGAGGTCTCCTTCACGGTGGACGCGGGGGCGCTGGCGTCCGTGTCACGTTCGGGGCGACGGGTGGTGGAGCCCGGGGAGTTCACGATCGAGGCGGGTCCGTCCTCGGACCGTGCGCAGCGCGTGCGACTGACGGTGCGGGCTTCTGCGCCGGAGGCGGTCACCGGCGCAGAAGCTCCTGGCCCTTCGCGTCGGTCCACGTAGACCTCGGCGCGGTCGATACGCGGAGTAGGAAGGTGCGCGTACCGGTGAAGGTCGCCGTGGCGCCCGCCCGGTCGCTCCAGGGGCGTCCTGGGCGGGCCGGGGCGCCGTCAGCCTGTCGGTGCCACCATGGAGAGGTGACCTCGCACGAACAGCAAACCGTCCGGCGTCTGGAGCAGGCGATCCTCGACCTGCTGGAGCGGCGTGCGCCGGGCGCGACCATCTGTCCCTCCGATGCCGCGCGCTCGGTGTACGGGGGCGACGACGACGGCTGGCGGTCCCTGATGGAGCCCGCACGCCAGGCGGCTCGGCGGCTGGTCGGGGCCGGTCGGGTCGAGATCACCCAGGGTGGCCGGCCGGTCGAGCCGGACGAGGCCCGGGGGCCGATCCGGATCCGCCGCGTCCGCTGACGTCCGCCGAGGGGTACGGACCGATCCCAGGGGGGGCGGTCCCTCCTCCGGTGCATCGTGGCTCGCCGAGGAGGAAGGACCTCTCGTCGTACGGGGTCAGTCCGGTCAGCCCGTGTGGACCTCGGCACGGTCGACTCACGTGGGACGCCCCGGACTGGGAGTTGTGCGGCCGGGCATGTCAACGAGTTCAGCTCAACCCGACTGATATCCGGCCCTGTTGGGCCACGCGACTCCCGTGTCCGCCCTCGTCGGCGCACAGGTGTGCGATAGATTCCCCGCCATGACGGGATCCGCAGCGTTCTCCTGGCCGCCTGCCCCGATCGGAACGGCACGGCTCGTGCTCCGTGCATCCGAGGCCCGGGATCGTGCGGCGTTCGTCGAGTTGTTCGCATCGCCGGAGGTGCGCGCCTACCTCGGTGGCGCCCACCCGCGGGACGAACTCGAACGCGTGGTGCCCGAGGTGCCGGGGCGGCGGCCCGGGCTCTTCGTCGTGGAGCTCGATAACGCGATGATCGGCACGGTCACCCTCGAAGAGCGGGACGCCGAGCGTCCGGGCCGGCTCCGTCCGGACGGCGGCGGCGGCACCGAACTCGGCTACATGTTCCTGCCGGAGGCGTGGGGGTCGGGGTACGCCGCCGAGGCGTGCTCCGCCGCGCTCGACTGGTTCGCCGACGCACTCCCCGGTGAGCCGGTGGCTCTCTGCACCCAGGTCGCCAACGCTCCCTCGATGCGCCTCGCGCTCAAGCTGGGGTTCACCGAGGTCACGCGGTTCGAGGAATTCGGCGCCGAGCAGTGGTTCGGCGTGTGGAGCCCGGTCGCAGCGGATCAGGGGTGAGGGTTCAGACGGCGGGGCGGGTGTGCACGCTGACCGCGTAGCCGCCGCCGTCGCTGTAGGGGTCGCCGCTCCAGGTCGCGTAACGCTGCCGCAAGGTCAGTCCGGCCCGGGCGCACCACCGGTCGAACTCGGCGAGGGTCACCGGCGCTTCCTCCAGCGGGAGGTGGGCCGCGTCCAGTCCCATGCCCGTGATCAGGAGACCGCCCGGGCGCAGTACGGCGGCCAGTTGCCCGACGACGGTCGCTCCGGTGCCGGGGGCGAGGAGAGGGATGACATTGCCGGCGGCGAGTACGAGGTCGAAGTCCGCGTCCAGGCCGAGAGTGCCGAGCCGGGCCAGGTCACCGAGAAGCCAGTCCTGTCCGGGCGCCTCGCGGCGTGCGACGGCCAGCATCGAGGCGTCGACGTCCACGCCGGTGCAGTGGTGGCCCAGTTCGGCGAGCCGGATCGCGATGCGGCCGGTGCCGCAGCCCGCGTCGAGCACCCGGGCCCCGGGCTTCAGCAGCGTGGTGCAGAAGGTGGCTTCGCCGTGGACGTCATGGCCCGACGCGGCGAGCCGGGCGAATCGTCGCGCGTACTCCTCCCCCGCCTGTCCACCGGTCAGTTCCGCCCAACGGTCGCGTTGCCCTGTCATCTCTCCGCATGCCTTCCGGTTCGTTCTTCCCCCAGCGGGAGCATAGGCGAGCCGCTCACGCCGGAGCCCCGTCCAATCCGGTGGAACAGAGAGCAGCGGCCCGTGCGGTCAGCCCCTGGGTCCTTGGGGCTTCTGCCCCCACGCCGTGAGCATCCCGGCCGACAGCGCGGCGCACGCGTCGCTCTCCAGGTACCGGACCGCGGCGTCGATGCCCGCGTCGTCGACCAGGCCGGTGGAGAGCATGGCTTTCCTGCCGCGCTGCCAGGTGTCGGCCCAGAAGCGGCTGATGGCACTGCCCGGCACCAGCGGCGGGACGTGGATCTCGGCTGCCACGTGGTCGAGCCCCGCCCCGCGGAGGAGGTGCGGGTACGACGGAACCGGGGAAACGTCGGTGCCGATGGCGGCCCGTAGCCCCTGCCACATCGCCCGCATCGCCGTGGAGTACGGGGTGGCCGGTGCCCGCTCGCTCGTCAGGTCGACCGCGTCACTGAGCACCAGCACACCGCCGGGCGTGAGGAGTTCGGCGAACCGGCCGATCAGGCGGTCCCGCTCGGGCAGGTGCATCAGCACGAACCGTGCGTGGACGAGCTGAAAGGAGCCGGGGGCGAAGTCGGGGGCGGTGACGTCGGTCTGAAGCGTCCGGAGGCCGGGGGTGGGGCGTGCGTCCAGGAACCGTACGTCGCGGTGCACGGCGAGCACGCTCGCCACCCCGGCCTCACCCAGCAGCCGACGGGAGACGGTGCCCGTTCCGGCTCCGATGTCGAGGCAGCGCCATCCCGGTCCGGCGCCGAGGGCCCGTAGCCGGGCCATGGTGATGTCGTCGTAGGCGAGCGCACCGAAGTCGATGCGCTCGGCCTCCCCCGCCCGGTCGGGGCGGAAGAACGCCTCGCCGTAGCGGCCCTCGCCCGGCGCGTCCCCGGGAGGAGAGGAGTTCACGCCGTCACCGGCACGGCACCGGCCCGGGCATCCCTGCTCCGCCGTGGCACTCGGCCCCCGGCAGAGGAGGTCGGCGGGTCGTCGAGCAGTTTCATGGCCGAGCCTCTCCAGGCGACAGGGGTGGCACGGGCGGCCCCGGTCCGGGGCCGCCCGTGGTCATCCTTCACCGGCCGGCGTCCGTGCGGCCGAGGCTCGCCGCGGCTGAGGCCGATCGGTGCACGGCGGGACGCCGGCGAGGGTGCGCCGAGTGCCGGTCGGACGAAGATGCGCGCGGCGGCGGGGGTCTGCCGTACCGGCCCCGTGGGCCCTGCGCGAAATCGGCTTCAGGTTCCCTTCAGTTCGGGCTGTTAGAGTGCAGTCCTGCGGCGGTAATTCGCCGAGCGGCTATGACAGTTCGTTCTGCGGGCCGAATCGACCGGGACAAGGAGCGTAGGAATGCGCTGCAGGGAGATGCTGGCCCTCTACGCCGGTATCGCCGTGCTCCTGATGATTTCCGCGTTCTCCCTGGGCTCCTCCTCCCAGGCCCTGGCGACCGTCGACGCCGCAGCGCATTCCGGCGACCGTGCCGTGTCCGTGTTCGACACATCAGGTCCGAATGTTCTGCTGGACGGTGTGGACGGTGACGTCACGCTCCAGCAGCGCCACAAAGCGGGAAGTACGACGACGTCATCCCCCGTTCAGGCAGGCGTCCCTTCCTCGGCACCGGATCTGCACGACCGCCCGGCGGGCGTCTCCCCGCACCATGCTTCGCCTTCGGGGTCGCGCATCCCTGCCCAGGCCCGCATTCTTCGCTGCTGAGCGAGCCCGTCCGATCACCCAGTGACCGTCCGGAATGTGAGCGCTGATCTTCCGCTCGCCGGCATGGGCCATCGCGCCTCGTTCCGTACGCATATCGCCTACACATTTCCTCTTTCGTCTTTCATATTTCTGAGCCCTTTCTCAGCCCGTGGGCCGCGGAATTCCTTCGCGATACGGGCCGTACGGGATACCCGAAATCTATGACCCAGTCCTGGAGCAGCCGTACATGTACCACTTCCCCCTCGCCTCGGAACCGACGAGCGGTATCGCGGGGTGGGCGACCAGCCTCGTCGACACCATGGGCGGACCCGGGGCCGGGCTGGCGATCGCCCTGGAGAACCTCTTCCCTCCGCTGCCGAGCGAGATCATTCTGCCGCTGACGGGCTTTGCCGCGGGGCAGGGAGTGATCAGCCTGTTCTCTGCCCTTTTCTGGACGACGCTCGGGTCGGTGGTGGGTGCGGTCGCGCTCTACTGGATCGGAGCCGCCTTCGGCCGGGAGCGCATGTACGCCCTGTGGGATCGGCTCCCTCTCGTGAAGGTCTCCGACCTGGAGAAGACCGAGCGATGGTTCCTCAAGCACGGCAGGAAGGCCATCTTCTTCGGCCGGATGATTCCCATTTTCCGTAGCTTGATCAGCGTCCCGGCAGGCGTCGAGCGGATGCCTCTGCCGATCTTCGTCCTCTTCACCACGCTGGGCAGCTTCATATGGAACTTCGTTCTCGTGATGGCCGGGTATCTGCTGGGTGACCAGTGGGACCTTGTGGAGCGTTACGTCGGGGTGCTCTCCAAGGTGGTGCTCGGGCTGGTCGTTGCGGCCCTCGTCGTGTGGATCGTTCGCAGGGTGCGTGCCCGGCGGGGCGAGCGGCAGACCGACCACGTATGACCGTTTTGCAGGCATGACCGTATAAGGGGCCGCGCTATGCGCGGCCCATCGATCCGATCGACAAGGTGGCTGGACATGGCAATGTGGGATCGTCTCAAGGACCAGGCCAAGGGGCTGCAGCAGCAGGCGCAGGGCGCGAGGGGCCCGGCCGGTCAGCGGCAGCCGGGAACAGGGGGCTCGGGAGCCTCGGGGGGCTCGAAGGAGAAGCTGGTCGGGCTGCTCAAGTCGCAGCTCGGCTCCCTCAAGACAGAGCTGAAGAGCGGTGCTTACCGGGACGCCAGTATGGCGATGTGCGCGCTGGTCGCGGCCGCCGACGGTTCCGTCGACCCCGCCGAGCGGCACCACGTGGAGAACCTGATTCTGCAGAACGACGTCCTGCAGAACTTCCCTCCCGAGCAGCTGCGGCAGCGGTTCAACAAGCACGTCGACCAGCTGACGTTCAACTTCCAGCAGGGCAAGGCCGACGCCATGCAGGAGATCGCCAAGGCGGCGAAGAAGCCGGTGGAGGCCAAGGCGGTCGTCCAGACCGGCTTCGTGATCGCCGGCGCGGACGGGTACATCGCCCCGGCCGAGGCGCAGGTTCTACGGGAGGCGTGCATGGCGCTCGGTGTCTCCCCGCAGGAGTTCGGTCTCTGAGCCGTCCCGGGTCGCAGCGCCCGGTCCTGGTTGCCGGGCGGCGGGCAGCCTGACGGGACGTCGGAGTGATCCGGGCTGCTCTCCGACGCCCGTCCGGTTCGAGCGGGGCACAGCACAACCTTGGGCGTTCCTTGATCGTCAAAGGACTGCCGGGGCATCCCACGCCCCGGCAGGAGTGCACCGCGCCCAGTCACTGGAGAACCATGAGACCCGTCTTCGTCCATCCGCTCGTACGTTTCGGCACTGGCGCCGTCGCGACCGCCGGAATCCTGTTGGCCGGTCTGTCCGTACCGGCGTCCGCCGCCGAGTCCGACCAGCTGTGGATCGCCGCGCCGTACGAGAAGAACCTGCAGATGGGCGCCGAGGCCGGTACCCCGGTCGAGGTAGGTCTGTACCACGACAACGACAACTTCACCGTCACGGACGGCCGCCTGACCGTCGACGCCTCCGGGCTCGCGGGTGTGGCCGAGGTGACCTGGCCCGAGAACTGCGCACCCAGCGGGACGACCGCCGTGTGCACCGTCGCCCAGGTGCCGGTGATCGGCCCGGACTACAGCCCTCAGGTGCTGCTGGACGTGCACGCCGCCGACGGTGCCGAGGCGGGAGCGCGGGGCCGGATCACGTACGCGGCGACCGCGACGGGTGGCCCGGAGGGGACGCTGGAGGCTCCGCTGGACTCCTTCGAGACGACCCTCACCGTGGCCTCCGGCCCCGACCTCGCCCTGGACGGGCTCGACCCGGTCGAAGGCGCCACCCCGGGGACGGTGCACACGGCGCCGCTCACGGTGACCAACGAGGGGGCGGAGCCCGCCCGGGGCTTCACTCTCGGGATGACTGCCTCGTACGGCCTGGGCTTCGACTCGCGGTACGACGCGTGCACGTACACGCGGACGGGCGGCGACTACGCGCCCATGTCCCATGCCGAGTGCGCCTTCGACCGGGTGCTCCAGCCCGGTGAGAGCTTCACCCTGCCGCAGCCGCTGCGGATCACCCTGGCGGACCACGCGTTGCGGGAGCGCCTCGACGTCGATGTGCGGCCCGCCGGCGGGGTCGCGGACATCGATGACGGGAACAACTACCGGATCCTCGAAGTGGACGCGGTGAACACGGCCGACTTCGCGGTGCGCGGTTCCCGGGTCGCCGGCGCCGTCGGCGAGACCGTGAAGGCCTCGCTCACCTTCCGCAACAAGGGGCCGGGCTGGCTCGGCAACCTCGGTTCGGGTGACTCGGTCGCCCTGGTCGACTTCACGGTCCCCGAGGGTGTCACCGTCACCCGCGCACCCGCCGGGTGCGACCCCCGCACGTCGGCCGGCGGCAGCTACCGGGCGGGGCGTCTCGGCGCTCCGCGTTACGTGTGCGAGATGCCGTACTGGGTGCTGGAGAACACCGTGCGCACCTTCCGCTTCGACCTTCGTATCGACGCAGTCGTGCCGGACGCCAAGGGGCAGGTCGCCCTGCGTCCGGTGATCACGGGGACCGGATTCCCGCACGACCCCAGGCCCGGCAACAACACGGGCTGGGTGACGGTCAACCCGACCCCCGCCCCGTAGCGGCCGGGACCCGGCGGGGTGGGTGTCTCACTCCCCCACCGGGTCCGGCACCGTGGTCCGGCAGCCCGGTCCGGACCCGGTGTCCCGGGCCCGTCCGTCGCCGTCGTCCGTCGTCGGTCGTCGGGGTTCAGTCGTCCGTGAGGGCGACCGCCCCGACCGGGCAGGCCCGTGCGGCTTCCCGTACCAGCGGGTGGTTCTCCGTCACCGCCGGGCGGTCGGGAAGCATCTCACTGAACCCGTCGTCGTCCTGGGTGAACACGTCCGGCGCGGTCAGCGCGCACATGCCGGCCCCCACGCAGCGTTCCCTGTCGACCCGGATGCCCATGCCCCTCACCAGGCCACGGGGAGTTCGAGCAGGCCCTGGATGGTGTCGCCGGGTTTGTGCCGGATCTCGTCCGCGGGTACGGCCAGCCTGAGGGCCGGCAGCCGCTCGAAGAGGGTGCGCAGGGCGATGTCGAGCTCGGTCCGGGCCAGGTTCTGGCCCAGGCACTGGTGGACGCCGAAGCCGAAGGCGAGATGGTGGCGGGCGGACCGGTCCCAGTCCAGCGTCTCCGGATGCTCGAACACGTCAGCGTCGCGGTTGATGAGGGAGGTCGAGAAGAAGACGCCCTCGCCCTTGCGGATCGTCGTCCCGTCCACCTCGATGTCCTCGGCCGCCAGCCGTTGCAGACCTTCGGCGATGGAGAGGAAGCGCAGAAGTTCCTCGACCACTGCGGCCGTCGTCGTCTCTCCGGATCGCAGCGCCGCCAGTTGACCGGGATGGCGCAGCAGCGTGAACGTGCCGAGCGAGATCATGTTCGCCGTCGTCTCGTGTCCCGCGACGAGCAGGATCAGGGCGAAGGAGACGAGGTCCTCCCGGCCGACGGGCCCGTCCGGGTGGTCCCGGTGGATCAGTTCGTCCAGCAGCCCGTCCCCCGGTTCCGCGCGCTTGCGGTCGATCAACGCGCCCAGATACTCCTCCAGTTCGATCCGCGCGCCGTCCACATCGCTCGCGGCGGGGCCGCGCAGAAGGCGGCGCGAGCAGCCCTCGAAGAACGCGTGGTCGGCGTAGGGCACGCCGAGGAGTGCGCAGATCACCATGGACGGCACCGGCAGCGCGAAGTCGGCGACCAGTTCGGAGGGCGGCCCCTGCCGCTCCATCTCGTCCAGCAGCCCGTCCACCGTCTCCTGGATCTGTGGGCGCAGCGCGGCGATCCGCTTCACGGAGAAGCTCGGGATGAGCTTCCTGCGCTGGGCGTTGTGCTCGGGGTCGTCGACGCCGAGGAGCGCCACGCGCCGCTGCCGCGTCTGCGTGAACCGCTCGGCCGGAATCGGGAAGCCGGGGTGGGTGCGGTCGGTGGAGAGCCGGGGATCCGCCAGGAGGCGACGGGCGAGCGCGTGCCCGGTGACGGCCCAGACCGGGCGTCCGTCGAAGAGCGTGACCCGGCTCAACGGGCCCTGCGCACGCAGCGGTTCGTAGCCGGTGGGCGGGTGATAGGGGCACTCACGGTCCTGTGGGAACGGTGGCGCGGGGGTCGGTTCGGTGGCGGTGCCGGTGAAGGCACGGTCCTGGCGGGCCGGTTCCGTCGTGGATTCCGTCATGGAGCGGTCGCCTCGCAGTGCTCGGTGATAGGTGCGAAGCGGGTCACTCCGCACCTCACCGCCAATTGGATGCCTCAGGCACCTACCCGGTCGACGTGTGGACCGGCCACATCGCGGAGCCTCAGATCTGGCCGGTGTTTTTCGCACATGATCGAACGCTTACGCATCCCCTCAGGCCGGGAGGGATGCGCGGACGAGGTTCGGTGCGGAGCACCGGCGTACGCGGGCCCGAATCCGTTCACCAGACTGTCCGGAACCATTCAGTCCGCGCCGCTCCGGGTAGCCGTCGAGCGGCTGCGGGTCACGCCGTCACCCTGGCGATGAACGCGGCCAGATTCGTCACGGTGCGGTCGATCTGCTCCTCCAGAGTGAGGGACTCGCGCAGTCGACCACCCACCCCCGCGTCCTTCTTCCCGCGTACGTAGAGCGAGCAGGCGAGGTCGGTGCACATGTAGGCGCCGACCGAGTTGCCCTGCTTGCCCGCCTTCCCCGGTTTGGGGGCCACCAGCAGGGAGACTCCCCCGGTGTGGACGGTCACGCACATCGAGCACATGCTGCGTCGGGTCTGCGAGGAGCCGGCGGCGGTCGAGCGCAGCTGGATGCCTGTGTGGCCGTCGCCGGACTCCATCACCACGTAGGCCCGGTCGGGGGCCTGGGGGTCGCGCCAGCCCAGGAAGTCCAGGTCGTCCCAGGGCCGGTCGGCCAGGTCACGGGGGACGGACAGGCGCTTGGCCTCGCCCTTGGAGCAGTTCACGAAGGCACTGCGGATCTCTCGCTCGGTCAGGGGTTTCATAAGATCCACGCTAATTTGCCTAAGACCATTAGGCAAACGTATATTTCTTTAGGCAATCATGGGGACGTGTTCGGAGGGTGGCATGGCACGAGCGGGACTGGCCGCGGAACGCGTGGTGCGGGCGGGCGCCGAGTTGGCGGACGAGATCGGCTTCGAGCGGGTGACCCCGTCGGAGCTCGCCCGGAAGCTGGGCATCAAGACCGCGAGCCTGTATTCGCACGTCAAGAACGCCCACGACCTCAAGACCAGGATCGCCCTGCTGGCCCTGGAGGAACTCGCCGACCAGGCGTCGGCGGCCATCGCGGGGCGGGCGGGCAGGGACGCGCTCGGCGCCTTCGCCAACGCCTACCGTGACTACGCGTTCCAGCACCCGGGCCGCTTCGCCGCCGCCCGGTTCCGCCTCGACGCGGCAACGGCGGCCGCGAGCGCGGGCCCGCGCCACTCCCGGATGACACGGGCACTCCTGCGCGGCTACGACCTGCCCGAGCTTCAGGAGACGCACGCCGTGCGGCTCCTGGGCAGTGTCTTCAACGGCTACGTGGAGCTGGAGATGGCGGGCAGTTTCAGCCACAGCGCCCCCTCCTCCGAGGAGAGCTGGACGGAGATCCTCGACGCGCTCGACTCTCTGCTGCGCAACTGGCCCGCTTCTTCTTCCTGACCCGGACGCCCCCCTCGCGACGAACGAAGAGACCGAGAACATGACCACCCGGCACAACTGGACGACGACACCCATCAGCGCCGACATCCTGCGCGGCGCGCTCGACCTGGAGCAGACCGAGCGCGGCATGCTGCCGCACCGGCTTCCCGCCCGGGCACGGCGGCAGATCACCGACGGCCAGCTGGCCATGGCCGAGTCGCAGCCCTCAGGGGTCCGGCTGGCGTTCCGTACCCGGGCCACCGCCGTCGAACTTGACGTGGTCGCCACCAAGCGCGTCTACGTCGGAGCGCCCCCGCGCCCCGACGGTGTGTACGAACTTCTCGTGGACGGCCGCCTCGTGGACCGGGCCAGTGCCTCCGACGGCGACACGTTCACGATCGACATGTCCGCGGGGACAGCTCAGACCAGGCCGGGGCCGATGGAGACGCTCCGGTTCACCGGACTGCCGGAGGGCGAGAAGGACATCGAGATCTGGCTGCCCCACGACGAGACCGCGCAGTTGGTCGCCCTGCGCACGGACGCGCCGGTCCGGAGCCCCCGGCCGAGCGGCCGACCCGTCTGGCTGCACCACGGCAGTTCGATCAGCCACGGCTCCAACGCCACAACCCCTACTGGTACCTGGCCCGCCCTGGCCGCGGCGCTCGGTGAAGCCGAACTGATCAACCTGGGGTTCGGCGGCTCCGCCCTGCTCGATCCCTTCACCGCCCGCGCCATGCGCGACACCCCCGCCGACCTGATCAGCGTCAAGATCGGCATCAATCTCGTCAACGCCGACGTGATGCGGCTGCGCGCGTTCGGGCCGGCCGTCCACGGCTTCCTCGACACCATCCGCGACGGCCACCCCACCGCGCCGCTGCTGGTCGTCTCGCCGATCCACTGCCCCATCCACGAGACCACTCCGGGCCCCAGCGCACCCGACTACAGCGAGATGGGCGAAGGGCGGCTGCGGTTCATGGCCATGGGCGACCCCGCGGAGAGCGCCGCCGGGAAGCTGACCCTCGCCGTCATCCGTGACGAGCTGGCCCGGATCGTCGCACAACGCGCCGCCGCCGACCCTCATCTGCACTACCTCGACGGCCTCGACCTCTACGGAGAGGGCGACTACGAGGAACTCCCGCTGCCCGACGACCTGCACCCGGATCCCGCCACCCACCGGCGCATCGCCGAGCGCTTCGCCCACCTCGCCTTCGGCCCCGGCGGACCCTTCACCCGGAGGGAGGGGTGACGCCGGGGCGAAGCCGCTGCCCGGATGAGGGGCGGCCTTGTTACGGGGCGTCCACCAGGATGCGCCCGTCGGCCGGGACGCGCGGGGCGAGGCCGCCCGCGTAGGCGGACTCGACGCGGGACTGCTCGGCCGCGTCCGGTACGGCGTTCCTGCAGCTGGTGCCGGCGCTGGAGCCCGACATCAACTGGGAGCAGGGGCCGGGTTTGGTGTCCGGCAGGCCCAGACTGTGGCCGATCTCGTGAGCGGCGATACGGGTCTTGTCATGGCCCTCGGTGACCGCCTGGCTGCCCAGCTCCACCCTGGCCTGGCCGCCGGGCCGGACCGGGCCGAGGGTGGCCTGCGGCCAGCCGCTGGTGGCCACGATCTGTATCTCGGCCCGCGTGCCGGGGGCGGCCTCGACCAGCTGGACGTTGTCGACGTTCGCGTTCCACGAGGCGACCCCGGCCGCGATCTCCGCCTCCCAGCCGCCGGCCCGGCTGTCGTCGTACCGGAGTGTCACCACCGCCGACGTGCTTTCCGCCGCCGGGGCCGGGGCGGGAGCGGCCTGCGCCGCCGTGGCGGTGGCCAGGGTGATCGCCGCGGCGACACCGGCCGCCTTGAACCATGGGGAATCGAGCATGGCTGTCCCTTCACTCATGGGGGGCTCGGCTCCGCATGGAGCCGAGGGAGTGGGAGGACGGTCACCGCGACCAGCAGGAAAACAGGGCGAACAAGGCCGGTTGCCCACCTCCCGGGGCCGCAGAACCTATGCCGCGTTCCCAGCATGGTCATGCTCCTGCCATCAGAAAGTGGCCGGAAACGCACCCTGCCGGGGCTCCGGGGTGGACCCTCTCCCCTGCGGGTCTCCGCCGCTGCCCGGCCGCCGCGCGTCAGCGGTACCGGAGGCCTGTTCCGTACCCTGAGGGCATGCGTATGCGTCCCACCCTGAGCTGGACCTCCGCCGAGGAGCCGCCGCCGGGCACCACGGACCTGGAGCCGGTCGCCGAGGCGCTGAGCGGTGGCGGTGTCCTGGTCCTGAGCGGGGCGGGCATCTCCACGGAGTCCGGTATCCCCGACTACCGGGGCGAGGGCGGAAGTCTGAGCCGCCACACCCCGATGACCTACCAGGACTTCACCGCGGACGCCGGGGCCCGTCGCCGGTACTGGGCGCGCAGCCATCTCGGCTGGCGTACGTTCGGCCGCGCCCGGCCCAACGCCGGGCACCGGGCCGTGGCCGCGTTCGGGCGGCAGGGTCTGCTCTCGGGTGTGATCACGCAGAACGTCGACGGGCTGCACCAGGCCGCCGGGAGCGAAGGCGTCGTGGACCTCCATGGGCGTCTGGACCGGGTCGTCTGCCTCTCCTGCGGTACCTTCAGCCCGCGCCGCGAGCTCGCGCGCCGACTGGAGGAGGCCAACGAGGGTTTCGCGCCGGTGGCCGCCTCGATCAACCCGGACGGTGACGCCGATCTCACCGACGAGCAGGTCGGCGACTTCCGTGTGGTGCCCTGCGCCGTCTGCGGCGGCGTCCTCAAGCCGGACGTGGTGTTCTTCGGCGAGGCCGTGCCCCCTCAGCGGGTCGAGCACTGCCGCGCACTGGTCCGCGAGGCAAGCACCCTGCTGGTGCTGGGCTCCTCGCTGACGGTGATGTCCGGGCTGCGGTTCGTCCGCCAGGCCGCCCAGGAAGGAGCGCCGGTGCTGATCGTCAACCGGGATCCGACCCGGGGCGACCGGCATGCCGTGACCCGCATCGCCCTCCCGCTGGGCCCGGCCCTCACCACCGTCGCCGAACGGCTGGGCGTCCCTGTCGGCGAGACCTCGCCGGGAGAGGCGGCGGCAGGGCCCGGATGAGGTGACGGGGGGCGCCACAGAGGTGCGCCCACGCGTCACAGGGGTGCGCCCGCGCCAGACCCCGGGGCCCGCCGAGCGCGGTCGCGTACGGCCCCGGAGTCGGTTCAGCCCCTCCCCGGTCGGCCCATGGCCGAATCGGCGCACCCCTTCATCACCCTCCGCGAGCAACCCATTACCGATATAGATGGGTATGGGCAGTTTTCTGTTCGGTCGGTCGGGTACCCCGCAATAAGGCGGAGCGCAGCGTTCCGCCTCGTGCAGCACATCGTCGTTCTGGAGATTTCATGCTTGCGCCCGGTACCGAACGCCTCGGCATCGCGGGCTGAGCTGCCGCACCGCGTCCGTAACCCCACGCCCCCTGACAGAGACCGCCTGACAGCGTCTTTCAAGGCGTCGACACAGCAAGGAGCAACCGTGCCCTCAGTACCGTCCATCACCCTCAACAACGGTGTGACGATCCCCCAGCTCGGTTTCGGGACCTTCCAGATCCCGCCGGACGAGACCTGCGAGACCACCGTCGCCGCCCTGGAGACCGGTTACCGGCACATCGACACGGCGCAGATGTACGGCAACGAGAAGGAGGTCGGCCAGGCGGTCCGGGAATCGGGGCTCGACCGCGCCGACGTCTTCGTGACGAGCAAGCTGAACAACGGCGCGCACGCGCCCGACGAGGCGCTCCGGGCGTTCGACCGCTCCCTGGAGGAGCTGGGCTTCGACTACCTGGACCTCTTCCTCATCCACTGGCCCCTGCCGGGCGGTTCGGGCGACTTCGTGGAGACGTGGAAAACCCTGGAGGAGATCTACCGGTCCGGGCGCGCCAAGGCGATCGGGGTCTCCAACTTCCAGGAGAACCATCTGCGCCGACTGCTGGACAACAGCACGGTGGTGCCCGCCGTCAACCAGATCGAGGTGCACCCGTACCTCACGCAGGAGCCCCTGCGTGCCTTCGGGGCGGAGCACGACATCGCCACGGAGGCGTGGTCGCCCATCGCCCAGGGCAAGGTGCTCTCGGACCCGACGATCACCCGGATCGCCGAGCGGGTGGGCAGGACCCCCGCACAGGTGGTGCTGCGCTGGCAGCTGCAGCGCGGGGACATCGTCTTCCCCAAGTCCGTGACGCTGAAGCGCATCCAGGACAACTTCGCGCTCTTCGACTTCGAGCTCACCGAAGGGGACATCGGCGAGATCTCCGCCCTCAACCGTGACGAGCGCACCGGGCCCGACCCGGACACGTTCAACGGCTGACCCCGCCCAGCGGCATGGCGTGCGTACGCGGTAATCCCTACCGCGTACGCACGCCGTCGTCCTTACCGCGCGAACTTCCGCAGGTCCTCGGCGAGCGAGCTGATGGCCGCCGGATTGCGGGGGCTCTCGACGAGGTCCACGTAGTCGAGGACGACGATCCGGTCGTTCCTGATCGCCGATACGCCGGCGAGCGGCTTGTAGGACTTCAGGAACTTCCGCTTCTCGTCCGCGCCGGTGTCGCCGTAGTTGTTGATGACGATGACCTCGGGGTCGCGGTCGACCACCGTCTCCCAGCCCACGGTCGTCCAGCTGTCCTTGAGGTCCTTCATGATGTGGTCGCCGCCGGCCTTGGTGATGATGTCGTGGGGTCCGGCGTACGCCCCCGAGGTCAGCGGCTTGTCCTCCCCGTCGTCGTACAGGAAGACGCGGAGGCGGTCGTCGCCCTTCGCCGCCTTCGCCCGGGCCTCGGCGACCTCCTTCCGGAAGGACGTGATGAGGGTGTCGGCCCGGTCCTCGACGTCGAAGATCTTTCCGAGGTTCCGCAGGTCGGTGTAGAGCGCTTCGAGCGGGGGCATGACGCCGCGGGCCTTGCCCTGCCCGTTCCGGCACGACTCGCTGAGCAGGTACGAGTCGACGCCCACACGCTCCAGTTCGGCGGGGGTGAAGCCCTCCCCCTCGTTGAATCCGTAGTTCCAGCCGGCGAAGACCAGGTCGGCGCGGGCGTCGAGGACCAGTTCCTTGTTGATCCGCTCCTTGGAGAGCCACTTGGTCTTCTTGTAGCCGTCCTTCCAGGGGACGGAGGTCATGTCGCCCTTGTCGTCGGGCATCACGTATCCGGCCATGTGGTCCTCGAGTCCGAGGGCGAACATGATCTCGGTGATGCCGACGTCGTTGGTCACGACGCGCTGCGGGGCCTTGTCGTAGCGCTTCTTCTCACCGCAGTTCTCCACGGTCACCGGGTAGTGGCGGTCGGCCTGTGAGGTGCCGGACTTCCCGTCGGCTTCCGGTGCGACGTCCGCTCCGCAGCCGGTGAGGGCGAGGGCGGCGGCGAGGACGAGGGCCGCTGGACGCAGGGGGTGGGGCATGGTGGG
>NZ_JAFEUF010000110.1:8321-22635 GCF_016901035.1 Streptomyces durocortorensis | reverse complement strand
GGAGTACGAGGCCCGGTCGGGGGCGGGGCGCGGGGCCCCGGGGATCTTGTTGAGGCCGTCCGCCTCGCCCGCGGTCAGATACACACAGACCAGCGGCGTCCCGGCGTCCAGGGCCTCACGGGTGTCCGGGTTCATGAAGTACAGGTCGTCGTCCGGGTGCGCCAGCAGCTGGAGGACGAGGGCCCGCCGGGTGCTCGCTATGGCCAGGCCGGGCGCGGGGTCCGGCACGGGGCCGCGCCGCCGGGGCGCAGGCACGGCACATCCGGCGGTGGCGGCGGTCGCGGTGGCCGCGAGCAGGAGGCCGCGCCGGGGCATCCGTATCCGGGACAGCACAGATCGATCCACCACGCCGCGCACTCCGTCCGTCCCGCTTCCCCCGCAGCGGGCGAACGGCCGCCCTGTCCTGCGTCCTGCCTGACTCCCCGTGCAGGTCAGCGGCGGTCGGGCCGCGCCTGCGGAGGGATAGACGGTGATAGGGGCGGACGGGTTGCCCGGTCGGGGAGTGGGGTTGGGCACCAGGAACACGCCGAGCGGGTCCTGTCGGTCCAGCAGCGTGAAGCCGTGGCATTCATCGAGCCGCGGTCCGGTGCGTCACGGCGCTGATCCCCTCGGTCTCCTCAGGTGCGGGCGACCGGTGCGCAGCTCTCGGTCTGCGGGGCGGTCCCGGGCGTGGAGCGGTCGTAGGGGTCCTCGGCGGGGCCGGACAGTTCGCTGTCCGGGGCATCGTCGGGGAACCGAGGGTGCAGGAAGCCGTCGAACCGTACGCAGGAGGAGTTGTAGATGTGCTGGCCGTACTCGACGATCCCGAGCTTCCCCGGGGTGACCACATACCGTGCCGGGTCGTTCACGGCCACCGTCAGCAGGCGTCGCACGATGGTGCGCTCCACCTGGTCCGCGTCCACCCGGGCGCGGGTCACCGGGTAGACGAAGGTGTAGTCGGCGTGGATTATCACCGAGCCGGGCTCCTCGCCCGCCTCGTAGGTCATCCGGCCGCGCGTCTTGACCACCGCTCCGGCCGGGGCCAGCTCGGCGGGGTCGAAGCGGCTGAACATCGTCACCGGGTCGTGCTTCTTCGACGGCTTCGCCAGTGCGGCGTCCAGCTCGTCGAGCAGTTCCCGCTGGGACGGGTCGATGAGATCCAGGGCCGCCTGCGGGCGCTTCCCGCGCAGGGTTCCCGGATCGAGGTTGGCCCCGATCAGGAACGCCCGGGTGGCGCGCAGTCCCCGCTCGACCTGGGCCTCGTCCAGCCCGCCCGTCGCCCGGGCCTCGGGGAGCACGATGCCCGCCGCGCCGTCCGCCCAGCGCAGGGCGGGGGAGCCTCGGAAGGGTTCGGCCCGGGTCGGGCCCCGGTGGACGGGCCCGGCGGACGGGGCGGTGGTGGGCCGCTCGGACTCGGCGGGGAGCGGGAGGCTGTCGACGGTCTCCGTACCGAGGAAGGGGAGGTCGTCCGGCAGGTTGTCGGTGAGCAGGCCTGGCCTCATGGTGACCGCGGCGACCGCCGCCGCGAGGAGGGCGCAGACCGTGTTGACCGCGACGCGGCGCGATCGGTTGCGGGGCATACGGCGGGTGTCCTCGGCGTCATGGGGCGTCATGACGCGCTGTCAGTCACCCGTTCGAACAGAAGGTGGGGTGAGCGTAATCGGCGCGACGGGCCGGAATGATCACGGGAAGGGCTCGATCCCGGGGCCGACGCGGCGGTGCGGCTCCGCCGGATGCGCGCCTGCGTTTGATCACACGCCCGCTCGGGGTAGGATCCCCGACTCGATTGGCCAGGCCCGCGCCCCGTATGGCACACTGACCAGGTTGCTCGGTTGAGTGTCAATGCTGCGCGCCTCCCGCCGGGAGGACCGGAAGCGAGTCCCACAGTACTCGTCGGCCCTGTAGGGCCGGACGTACGGGAATCTTCCGGGAAGCAATGCAGGGCGCCGGCCAGGCACCCGGTGGGTGTTCCGCCCCCGGTTCCGCGGTCCTCGGGCCCGCACCCCCTTGGTTGGGATCTCCTTCGGGAGATTTTCGTAGAGGGGATGCGACACGCCCGACCGCGTGGGTCGGAGGGGGAGTCCAGAGAACCCCCGGGTTCCAGAGCGTTAGAGAGACAGGACTACTAGTAGCCATGGCGGGACAGAAGATCCGCATCCGGCTCAAGGCCTACGACCACGAGGTCATCGACTCCTCGGCGAAGAAGATCGTCGAGACGGTGACCCGCACTGGTGCGTCGGTCGCGGGCCCGGTGCCGCTGCCCACTGAGAAGAACGTGTACTGCGTCATCAAGTCGCCGCACAAGTACAAGGACTCTCGCGAGCACTTCGAGATGCGCACCCACAAGCGCCTCATCGACATCCTCGACCCCACGCCGAAGACGGTTGACTCGCTGATGCGCCTCGACCTGCCGGCGGGCGTCGACATCGAGATCAAGCTCTGAGGGGACGGACCGAGATGAGCAAGAACATCAAGGGCGTCCTGGGCGAGAAGCTCGGCATGACCCAGGTCTGGGACGAGAACAACCGGGTTGTCCCGGTGACCGTCGTCAAGGCCGGTCCGTGCGTCGTGACGCAGGTTCGCACCAACGACAGCGACGGCTACGAAGCGGTCCAGATCGCCTTCGGCGAGATCGACCCGCGCAAGGTGAACAAGCCCCTCAAGGGTCACTTCGCCAAGGCCGACGTCACCCCGCGCCGCCACCTGGTGGAGCTCCGCACCCCTGACGCCAGCGAGTACACGCTGGGCCAGGAGGTCACTGCCGAGGTGTTCGAGTCCGGCGTCAAGGTTGACGTCACGGGCAAGAGCAAGGGCAAGGGCTTCGCCGGTGTCATGAAGCGTCACAACTTCAAGGGCCTCGGCGCCGGGCACGGCACCCAGCGCAAGCACCGTTCCCCCGGTTCCATCGGTGGCTGCGCCACCCCTGGGCGTGTCTTCAAGGGCATGCGCATGGCGGGCCGTATGGGTAACGAGCGCGTCACCACCCAGAACCTGACCATCCACGCGGTTGACGCGGAGAAGGGTCTGCTCCTCATCAAGGGCGCGGTCCCCGGTCCGAACGGCGGCCTCGTCCTGGTCCGTACCGCGGCCAAGGGGGCTTGAGGTAATGAGCACCATTGACATCCTTTCGCCGGCAGGCGACAAGGCCGGTACCGTCGAGCTCCCCGCGGAGATCTTCGACGCGAAGACCAGCGTTCCGCTGATCCACCAGGTCGTTGTCGCTCAGCTGGCGGCTGCCCGTCAGGGCACGCACAAGACCAAGCGCCGCGGTGAAGTCCGCGGTGGTGGCAAGAAGCCTTACCGTCAGAAGGGCACCGGCCGCGCCCGTCAGGGTTCGACCCGCGCCCCGCAGTTCGCCGGTGGTGGCGTCGTCCACGGCCCGCAGCCGCGTGACTACTCGCAGCGGACCCCGAAGAAGATGAAGGCCGCCGCCCTGCGCGGTGCCCTCTCGGACCGGGCCCGTCACTCCCGTATCCACGTCGTCACCGGCGTGGTCGAGGGTGCCGCCTCCACGAAGGCCGCCAAGACGCTGCTCGGCAAGATCTCGGAGCGCCAGAACCTGCTCCTGGTCGTCGACCGTGCCGACGAGGCCGCGTGGCTGTCCGCGCGCAACCTGCCCCAGGTGCACATCCTGGAGCCGGGCCAGCTCAACACGTACGACGTGATCGTCTCTGACGACGTGGTCTTCACCCAGGCCGCTTTCGAGTCCTTCGTGTCTGGCCCCCAGACCGCTGAGACCGAAGGGAGCGCCGCCTGATGAGTGAGGCGACCGTTACCAGCAAGACGTACTCGGACCCGCGTGACGTTCTCGTCAAGCCCGTGGTCTCCGAGAAGAGCTACGCGCTGCTCGACGAGAACAAGTACACGTTCATCGTCGCGCCCGGCTCCAACAAGACCCAGATCAAGCAGGCCGTGGAAGCGGTCTTCTCGGTCAAGGTCACCGGGGTCAACACGATCAACCGGCAGGGCAAGCGCAAGCGCACCCGCACCGGTTTCGGCAAGCGCGCCGACACGAAGCGCGCCATCGTGACCCTCGCCGAGGGCGACCGTATCGACATCTTCGGCGGCCCGACCTCCTAACGGAGGTCGAGTCGTCCGGAATCGGACGAGGACTGAGAAATGGGTATCCGCAAGTACAAGCCGACGACCCCGGGCCGTCGTGGCTCCAGCGTCGCCGACTTTGTCGAGATCACGCGGTCCACGCCGGAGAAGTCGCTGGTCCGCCCCCTGCACAGCAAGGGCGGCCGTAACAACGCCGGTCGTGTGACCGTTCGCCACCAGGGTGGTGGCCACAAGCGCGCCTACCGTGTGATCGACTTCCGTCGTCACGACAAGGACGGCGTGCCGGCCAAGGTCGCGCACATCGAGTACGACCCGAACCGCACCGCGCGTATCGCGCTGCTGCACTACGCGGACGGCGAGAAGCGTTACATCGTCGCTCCCCGTGGCCTGTCGCAGGGTGACCGTGTCGAGAACGGTCCGGCCGCCGACATCAAGCCCGGCAACAACCTGGCGCTGCGCAACATCCCGGTCGGTACGACCATCCACGCCATCGAGCTGCGGCCCGGCGGCGGCGCGAAGTTCGCCCGTTCCGCGGGTGCCTCCGTGCAGCTGCTGGCGAAGGAGGGCACCATGGCCCACCTTCGTATGCCGTCGGGTGAGATCCGCCTGGTCGACGCGCGCTGCCGCGCGACGATCGGCGAGGTCGGCAACGCCGAGCAGTCGAACATCAACTGGGGCAAGGCCGGCCGCATGCGCTGGAAGGGCGTTCGCCCGACCGTCCGCGGTGTCGCGATGAACCCGGTTGACCACCCGCACGGTGGTGGTGAAGGCAAGACTTCCGGTGGTCGCCACCCGGTCTCGCCGTGGGGTCAGAAGGAGGGTCGTACTCGTTCTCCCAAGAAGGCGAGCAACAAGTACATCGTCCGCCGCCGCAAGACGAACAAGAAGCGCTAGGAGCGGGTTTAGATGCCGCGCAGTCTCAAGAAGGGGCCCTTCGTCGACGGCCACCTCATCAAGAAGGTGGACGTACAGAACGACGCGGGGACCAAGAACGTCATCAAGACCTGGTCCCGTCGCTCGATGATCGTCCCGGCCATGCTGGGTCACACCATCGCGGTGCACAACGGCAAGATCCACGTCCCGGTGTTCGTCACCGAGTCGATGGTCGGCCACAAGCTCGGCGAGTTCTCGCCGACTCGCACCTTCCGCGGCCACGTCAAGGACGACCGGAAGTCGAAGCGCCGCTAAGCGCGGGGTGGAAACGACTATGACTTACACCGAAGGGACAACCATGGAAGCCAGGGCCCAGGCGCGGTACATCCGCGTCACGCCCATGAAGGCCCGCCGCGTGGTGGACCTCATCCGTGGCATGGATGCCACGGAGGCTCAGGCGGTCCTGCGTTTCGCCCCGCAGGCCGCGAGCGTGCCGGTTGGCAAGGTGCTGGACAGCGCCATCGCCAACGCTGCACACAACTACGACCACACCGACGCCTCTTCGCTGGTCATCAGCGAGGCGTACGTGGACGAGGGCCCGACCCTGAAGCGGTTCCGTCCGCGTGCTCAGGGCCGTGCCTACCGGATCCGTAAGCGGACCAGCCACATCACCGTGGTCGTCAGCAGCAAGGAAGGAACCCGGTAATGGGCCAGAAGGTAAACCCGCACGGGTTCCGGCTCGGCATCACCACGGACTTCAAGTCCCGCTGGTACGCCGACAAGCTGTACAAGGACTACGTCAAGGAAGACGTCGCCATTCGTCGCATGATGACGAAGGGCATGGAGCGGGCCGGCATCTCGAAGGTCGAGATCGAGCGCACCCGCGACCGCGTCCGCGTTGACATCCACACCGCCCGCCCGGGCATCGTCATCGGTCGCCGTGGCGCCGAGGCCGATCGCATCCGCGGCGAGCTGGAGAAGCTGACCGGCAAGCAGGTCCAGCTGAACATCCTCGAGGTCAAGAACCCCGAGGTGGACGCTCAGCTGGTGGCCCAGGCCGTCGCCGAGCAGCTCTCCTCCCGCGTCTCCTTCCGTCGGGCCATGCGTAAGAGCATGCAGTCCTCGATGAAGGCCGGCGCCAAGGGCATCAAGATCCAGTGCGGCGGTCGCCTCGGCGGCGCCGAGATGTCCCGCTCGGAGTTCTACCGCGAGGGCCGTGTGCCCCTGCACACGCTCCGTGCGAACGTCGACTACGGCTTCTTCGAGGCCAAGACGACCTTCGGCCGCATCGGCGTGAAGGTCTGGATCTACAAGGGCGACGTCAAGAACATCGCCGAGGTTCGCGCCGAGAACGCCGCGGCCCGCGCCGGCAACCGTCCGGCTCGTGGCGGCGCTGACCGCCCGGCCGGCCGCGGTGGCCGTGGTGGCGAGCGTGGCGGTCGCGGCCGTAAGCCGCAGCAGTCGCCGGCAGCCGAGGCCCCCAAGGCCGACGCTCCCGCCGCCGCTGCTCCGGCTGCTGAGAGCACCGGAACGGAGGCCTGACCGAAATGCTGATCCCCCGTAGGGTCAAGCACCGCAAGCAGCACCACCCGAAGCGCAGCGGTATGTCCAAGGGTGGCACGCAGGTTGCGTTCGGCGAGTACGGCATCCAGGCGCTGACCCCGGCGTACGTGACGAACCGTCAGATCGAGTCCGCTCGTATCGCGATGACCCGTCACATCAAGCGTGGCGGCAAGGTCTGGATCAACATCTACCCGGACCGTCCCCTGACGAAGAAGCCTGCCGAGACCCGCATGGGTTCCGGTAAGGGTTCTCCCGAGTGGTGGATCGCGAACGTCAAGCCCGGTCGGGTGATGTTCGAGCTGTCCTACCCGAACGAGAAGATTGCTCGTGAGGCGCTCACCCGCGCTGCTCACAAGCTTCCGATGAAGTGCCGGATCGTTCGGCGCGAGGCAGGTGAGTCGTGATGTCGGCCGGTACCAAGGCGTCCGAGCTGCGCGAGCTGGGCGACGAGGAGCTCCTCAACAAGCTCCGCGAAGCCAAGGAAGAGCTGTTCAACCTCCGCTTCCAGGCGGCGACGGGCCAGCTCGAGAACCACGGCCGGCTCAAGTCCGTCCGTAAGGACATCGCCCGGATCTACACCCTGATGCGTGAGCGCGAGCTGGGCATCGAGACGGTGGAGAGCGCCTGATGAGCGAGAAGACTGTGACTGAGACGAACACCGACCGCGGTTTCCGCAAGACCCGTGAGGGTCTGGTCGTCAGCGACAAGATGGACAAGACCGTCGTCGTCGCTGTCGAGGACCGCGTCAAGCACGCGCTGTACGGCAAGGTCATCCGCCGTACGAACAAGCTCAAGGCCCACGACGAGCAGAACAGTGCCGGCGTCGGCGACCGCGTCATCATCATGGAGACGCGTCCGCTGTCCGCCTCGAAGCGCTGGCGCATCGTCGAGATCCTCGAGAAGGCCAAGTAATTCCTGAGGGATTCTCCCCTCAGGTCAGTTCCGCCAGGCTCGGTGAGGGTGCTCCGTAAGTCACTTGCGGAGCACCCCGCCGGGAACCGGCAGACGATCAGGAGATAGACGTGATCCAGCAGGAGTCGCGACTGCGCGTCGCCGACAACACGGGTGCGAAGGAAATTCTCACCATTCGTGTTCTCGGTGGCTCGGGTCGCCGCTACGCGGGTATCGGTGACGTCATCGTCGCCACCGTCAAGGACGCGATCCCCGGTGGCAACGTGAAGAAGGGTGACGTCGTCAAGGCCGTCATCGTTCGCACCGTCAAGGAGCGTCGCCGTCAGGATGGCTCGTACATCCGCTTCGACGAGAACGCCGCCGTCATTCTGAAGAACGACGGCGACCCCCGCGGCACCCGCATCTTCGGCCCGGTGGGCCGGGAGCTGCGCGAGAAGAAGTTCATGAAGATCATCTCGCTCGCGCCGGAGGTGCTGTAAGCATGAAGATCAAGAAGGGCGACCTGGTTCAGGTCATCACCGGTAAGGACAAGGGCAAGCAGGGCAAGGTCATCGTGGCCTACCCCGCTCAGGACCGCGTCCTCGTCGAGGGTGTCAACCGGGTCAAGAAGCACACCAAGGCCGGTCAGACGGCTCGCGGTTCGCAGACGGGTGGCATTGTCACCACCGAGGCCCCGATCCACGTCAGCAACGTTCAGCTGGTTGTGGAGAAGGACGGCAACAAGGTTGTCTCCCGCGTCGGCTACCGCTTTGACGACGAGGGCAACAAGATCCGCGTTGCCAAGCGGACCGGTGAGGACATCTGATGACGACCACCACTGCGCCGCGTCTCAAGACGCGCTACCGCGAGGAAATCGCCGGCAAGCTGCGTGAGGAGTTCTCCTACGAGAACGTCATGCAGGTTCCCGGTCTGGTCAAGATCGTGGTCAACATGGGTGTGGGCGACGCCGCCCGCGACTCCAAGCTGATCGACGGGGCCGTCAAGGACCTCACCACGATCACCGGCCAGAAGCCGGCCGTCACGAAGGCCCGCAAGTCCATCGCGCAGTTCAAGCTGCGCGAGGGTCAGCCGATCGGCTGCCACGTCACCCTCCGCGGTGACCGGATGTGGGAGTTCCTGGACCGTACGCTGTCGCTCGCGCTTCCGCGTATCCGTGACTTCCGTGGCCTGTCGCCGAAGCAGTTCGACGGCCGTGGCAACTACACCTTCGGTCTCACGGAGCAGGTCATGTTCCACGAGATCGACCAGGACAAGATCGACCGGGTCCGGGGCATGGACATCACCGTGGTCACCACGGCGACCAACGACGACGAGGGTCGTGCCCTCCTTCGTCACCTCGGCTTCCCGTTCAAGGAGAACTGACCGTGGCGAAGAAGGCTCTGATCGCTAAGGCCGCCCGTAAGCCGAAGTTCGGCGTTCGCGGGTACACCCGCTGCCAGCGCTGCGGCCGGCCCCACTCCGTCTACCGCAAGTTCGGCCTGTGCCGCGTGTGCCTTCGTGAGATGGCTCACCGTGGCGAGCTGCCGGGCGTGACCAAGAGCTCCTGGTAACTCTCCTCCGCCCTAGGGCGAAGGGAAGTTCTGGAGACTCTCGGTAAGTATCTGGTCGGCAGGAGCCCCTCCTTTCATGCCGTAGGCTAGAAGGGTTGGGCGCCTGCCGCCCAAGACCGACTTACTACGCCGTAGGTCCCCGCACCGCACCCGTCCCGCCACTGAGTGGGGAGAGGGATGGCGCATACAGGAAACCCCGGCGAGAGAGGCCGAAGGCCAACTCATGACCATGACTGATCCCATCGCAGACATGCTCACGCGTCTGCGTAACGCGAACTCGGCATATCACGACGATGTCGCGATGCCGCACAGCAAGATCAAGTCGCACATCGCGGAGATCCTCCAGCAGGAGGGCTTCATCACCGGCTGGAAGGTCGAGGACGCCGAGGTCGGCAAGAACCTCGTCCTCGAGCTGAAGTTCGGCCCGAACCGCGAGCGCTCGATCGCCGGCATCAAGCGGATTTCGAAGCCGGGTCTGCGTGTATACGCAAAGTCCACCAACCTGCCGAAGGTCCTCGGCGGCCTGGGCGTGGCGATCATCTCCACGTCCCACGGTCTCCTGACCGGCCAGCAGGCAGGCAAGAAGGGCGTAGGTGGGGAAGTCCTCGCCTACGTCTGGTAGTCGGGAAAGGAAGGAAAGCTCATGTCGCGAATCGGCAAGCTCCCCATCCAGGTTCCCGCCGGTGTGGACGTCACCATCGATGGCCGTACGGTCGCGGTGAAGGGCCCCAAGGGTTCCCTCACGCACACCGTTGCCGCGCCGATCGAGGTCTCCAAGGGCGAGGACGGCGTGCTCAACGTCTCCCGTCCGAACGACGAGCGTCAGAACAAGGCCCTCCACGGCCTGTCCCGCACGCTGGTGGCGAACATGATCACCGGCGTGACCGCGGGTTACTCCAAGGCGCTCGAGATCAGCGGTGTCGGTTACCGCGTCCAGGCGAAGGGCTCCAACCTGGAGTTCGCCCTGGGCTACAGCCACCCGATCCTCATCGAGGCTCCGGAAGGCATCACCTTCAAGGTCGAGTCGCCCACGAAGCTCAGCGTCGAGGGCATCGACAAGCAGAAGGTCGGCGAGGTAGCCGCCAACATCCGCAAGCTGCGGAAGCCCGACCCGTACAAGGCCAAGGGCGTCAAGTACGCGGGCGAGGTCATCCGCCGCAAGGTCGGAAAGGCTGGTAAGTAGCCATGGCATACGGTGTGAAGATCGCCAAGGGCGACGCGTACAAGCGTGCCGCCCTCAAGCGCCGCCACATCCGCGTCCGCAAGCACATCTCCGGCTCGCCGGAGCGTCCTCGCTTGGTCGTGACGCGTTCCAACCGCCACATCGTGGCCCAGGTCATCGACGACATCGCGGGCCACACGCTCGCGTCGGCGTCGACCCTGGACACCTCGATCCGTGGTGGCGAGGGTGACAAGAGCGCCCAGGCCCAGCAGGTCGGCGCCCTGGTCGCCGAGCGCGCCAAGGCCGCAGGCGTCGAGGCCGTCGTGTTTGACCGCGGTGGTAACCAGTACGCCGGGCGGATTGCCGCTCTGGCTGACGCCGCCCGTGAAGCCGGGCTGAAGTTCTAAGCCCCGGTTCCTACGCACAGCGGACGTAACAGAGAGAGGTAATTCCAATGGCTGGACCCCAGCGCCGCGGAAGCGGTGCCGGTGGCGGCGAGCGGCGGGACCGGAAGGGCCGTGACGGTGGCGCCAGCGCCGCCGAGAAGACCGCGTACGTCGAGCGCGTCGTCGCGATCAACCGCGTCGCCAAGGTTGTGAAGGGTGGTCGTCGCTTCAGCTTCACCGCGCTGGTCGTGGTGGGCGATGGTGACGGCACCGTCGGTGTCGGATACGGCAAGGCCAAGGAAGTTCCCGCGGCCATCGCCAAGGGTGTCGAAGAGGCCAAGAAGAACTTCTTCAAGGTCCCGCGCATCCAGGGCACCATCCCTCACCCGATCACGGGCGAGAAGGCTGCGGGCGTCGTCCTGCTCAAGCCGGCTTCCCCCGGTACCGGTGTTATCGCCGGTGGCCCGGTGCGTGCCGTGCTCGAGTGCGCCGGCGTTCACGACATCCTGTCGAAGTCGCTTGGTTCGTCCAACGCGATCAACATCGTGCACGCGACCGTGGAGGCCCTGAAGGGCCTGCAGCGTCCCGAGGAGATCGCGGCCCGCCGCGGTCTGCCCCTCGAGGACGTCGCCCCCGCGGCTCTGCTTCGTGCACGTGCGGGAGCGGGTGCGTAATGGCTCGCCTCAAGATCACGCAGACGAAGTCGTACATCGGCAGCAAGCAGAACCACCGCGACACCCTGCGTTCGCTCGGGCTCAAGCGCCTGAACGACTCGGTTGTCAAGGAGGACCGCCCCGAGTTCCGCGGAATGGCCAACACCGTCCGCCACCTCGTGACGGTTGAGGAGGTTGACTGACATGGCGGAGAACAGCCCGCTGAAGGCCCACAACCTCCGGCCTGCCCCGGGCGCCAAGACCGCCAAGACCCGTGTGGGTCGTGGTGAGGCGTCCAAGGGTAAGACCGCAGGCCGTGGTACCAAGGGTACGAAGGCTCGTTACCAGGTTCCGGAGCGCTTCGAGGGTGGCCAGATGCCCCTCCACATGCGTCTCCCGAAGCTCAAGGGCTTCAAGAACCCGTTCCGCACGGAGTACCAGGTCGTGAACCTGGACAAGCTCGCGACGCTCTACCCCGAGGGTGGAGAGGTCACGGTGGCCGACCTGGTCGCCAAGGGCGCTGTGCGCAACAACCACCTCGTCAAGGTCCTCGGACAGGGCGAGATCTCCGTGGCGCTGCAGGTTTCGGTTGACGCCGTCTCCGGCTCCGCCAAGGAGAAGATCACCGCCGCCGGCGGTACGGTCACCGAGCTCGTCTGAGCCGCGGGACAGAACTGAGCCCGGTCGGCTGCCTCTTCGGAGGTGGCCGGCCGGGTTTTTTCGTGATTCGGGGCGCTGTACGGGAACCGTAAAGGCTCGGGAAAGGTTGAACGGGTGTCCACCGCACCGGCGGTGGGGGAGCGGAGGGGCGTTCACGTCCCAAATGGTGCGGCTTGGCCGGTCTTTCACGGCGTGGGCCCAGAGGCGGGCGGTGCACCGGCGTGCGGTGTGTGTTTCCTGCTCAGTCCCGGGCCGGGTAGGGTGGCGCCGTTAATCTTTTGTGGCCTCCTTACGATGTAGGGCTGCCTTGTATCCGATCCCATCCAGTCCCATCCAGACCCGTCGCCTCTGACGCATAGCGCGGGGGTCGCAGGAGGCACCGTGTTCACCGCGTTCGCCCGAGCGTTCCAGACGCCCGACCTGCGCAAGAAGCTGCTCTTCACGCTCGGCATGATCGTGATCTACCGGCTCGGGGCGCACATTCCGGCTCCCGGCGTCGACTACACGAAGGTGCAGCAGTGCATCGACCAGGCGGACTCGGGTGGTCTCCTCGGTCTGATGCAGATGTTCAGCGGTGGCGCCCTGCTGCAGATCACCATCTTCGCGCTCGGCATCATGCCGTACATCACGGCCAGCATCATTCTGCAGCTGCTGACCGTCGTGATCCCGCGCCTGGAAGCCCTGAAGAAGGAGGGGCAGTCCGGCACGGCGAAGATCACGCAGTACACGCGTTATCTGACGGTCGCGCTGGCGGTCCTCCAGGGCACCGGCCTCGTCGCCACAGCCCGCAGCGGCGCGCTCTTCCAGAACTGTTCCGTGGGCGACCAGATCGTCGCGGACAAGTCCGTCTTCACCACGGTCATCATGGTCATCACCATGACCGCCGGTACGGCCGCCGTCATGTGGCTCGGTGAGCTCATCACCGACAAGGGCATCGGCAACGGCATGTCGATCCTGATGTTCATCTCGATCGCCGCTACGTTCCCCGGCGCCCTGTGGTCCATCAAGGAGAGCGGCAAGCTGGCCGACGGCTGGATCGAGTTCGGCACGGTCATCCTGATCGGCTTCGTGATGGTCGGCCTCGTCGTCTTCGTCGAGCAGGCCCAGCGCCGCATCCCGGTGCAGTACGCGAAGCGCATGATCGGACGCCGGTCCTACGGCGGTACGTCCACGTACATCCCGCTCAAGGTGAACCAGGCGGGTGTGATCCCCGTCATCTTCGCCTCGTCGCTGCTCTACATCCCGGCGCTGATCGTCCAGTTCTCCGGCTCCAACGCGGGCTGGGCCACCTGGATCACGGACAACTTCGTGCAGCAGAACGAGCCGATCTACATGGTGGCGTACTTCCTGCTGATCGTCTTCTTCGCCTTCTTCTACGTGGCCATCTCGTTCAACCCCGACGAGGTCGCCGACAACATGAAGAAGTATGGTGGCTTCATCCCGGGTATCCGCGCAGGTCGTCCTACTGCCGAATACCTGAGCTACGTGCTCAACCGGATCACTTGGCCAGGCTCGCTGTACCTGGCCCTGATCGCTCTTGTGCCGACGATGGCGTTGGCGGGCTTCGGCGGTGCGAACGCGAACTTCCCGTTCGGCGGGACGAGCATCCTCATCATCGTGGGTGTGGGTCTGGAAACCGTGAAGCAGATCGAGAGTCAGCTCCAGCAGCGCAATTACGAAGGGTTCCTCCGCTGATGCGAATCGTCCTCGTCGGGCCTCCGGGTGCCGGCAAGGGAACGCAGGCTGCGTACCTTGCCCAAAACCTGTCGATTCCGCACATCGCCACGGGCGACCTTTTCCGCGCCAACATCAGCCAGGGCACCGACCTTGGCAAGCAGGCCCGCGCCTACATGGACGCAGGCCAGCTGGTGCCGGACGAGGTCACCATCGGGATGGCCAAGGACCGGATGGCCCAGGAGGACGCCGCGGGCGGCTTCCTGCTGGACGGCTTCCCGCGGAACGTGGGCCAGGCCGAAGCCCTCGACGTGATGCTCAAGGACGAGGGCGTGAAGCTGGACGCGGTCCTCGATCTGGAGGTCCCCGAGGACGAGGTCGTGAAGCGGATCGCGGGTCGCCGCGTCTGCCGCAACAACAGCGCGCACGTCTTCCACCTGACGTACAACCCGCCGAAGGACGAGGGCGTCTGCGACGCCTGCGGCGGCGAGCTGTACCAGCGGGACGACGACAGCGAGGAGACGGTCCGTACCCGGCTGGAGGTCTACCACACGCAGACCGAGCCGATCATCGACTACTACCGGGCCCAGGGCCTGGTGGTGACCATCTCCGCGCTGGGCAAGGTCGCGGACGTGACCGCCCGCGCCATGGAGGCGCTGAAGCCCGCGAACGAGGGCTGAGCGTCACCCCGTATCACCCGCAGTGCAAGCCGGGCGGCGCGGCCGGGGGGGGGGGGCGCCCCCGCCCGCCCCCCCCAAGACCACAGAGAGCACGCGCGGCGGGGCGACCAGCACACGCCCATGAGCGGCGCGGGGGTCTGGGAGCAGCTGGAGACGGACC
>NZ_JAFEUF010000110.1:0-8311 GCF_016901035.1 Streptomyces durocortorensis | reverse complement strand
CCCCGCGCCCCCGGGGTCGGGGCGCCCGCCCGCCCCCCCCCCCCCCCCCCGGGGGGGGGGGGGCGCGCCGCCGGGCCCCCCCCCCCCCCCCCCGACTGCTTGCCCCCGTATCGTTGAGAACGCCGAGCCGTACCCGTCACCGTCGATGCAGAGAGGCGCCGAGCAATGGTGCAGATCAAGACCCCCGAGCAGATCGCGAAGATGCGCGAGGCGGGCCTGGTGGTCGCTGCCATTCACGCCGCCACCCGTGAGGCGGCCGTTCCCGGGGCCACCACGCACGACCTGGACCAGGTCGCCCGCAAGGTGATCGCCGACCACGGCGCGAAGTCGAACTTCCTCGGGTACGGCGGGTTCCCCGCGACCATCTGCACCTCGGTCAACGAGGTAGTCGTCCACGGCATCCCGGACGAGAAGACGGTCCTCAAGGACGGCGACATCATCTCGATCGACGCCGGCGCCATCGTCGACGGCTGGCACGGCGACGCCGCGTACACGGCCTTCGTGGGTACCGGTCACGCTCCGGAGCTGGTCGAGCTCTCCCGGGTGACCGAGGAGTCGATGTGGGCCGGGATCGCCGCGATGAAGGTGAACAACCGCCTCGTCGACGTCTCCCGGGCGATCGAGACGTACATCCGCCGCCAGCCGCGTCCGGCCACGGGGAAGTACGGGATCATCGAGGACTTCGGCGGCCACGGCATCGGCACCGAGATGCACATGGACCCGCACCTGCTGAACTACGTCTCCCGTAAGCGCGGCAAGGGCATCAAGCTCGTCCCGGGCGTCTGCCTGGCGATCGAGCCCATGGTCTCGCTCGGGACGGCGCGCACGGAGACGCTGGCCGACGACTGGACGGTCATCACGACGGACGGCACCTGGTCCTCGCACTGGGAGCACTCCATCGCGCTGACCGAGCAGGGCCCGCTGGTCCTGACCGCTCCGGACTGCGGGAAGGCGAGGCTCGCGCAGTACGGGATCGAGGCCGCGCCCGACCCGCTGGGATGACCCGATCCGGCGGACGGAGTCCGGCGCAGCGGCCCGACGCATGTGAGTCGCCCCGGCGCCGAGCCCGCGAGGGCTGCGTGGGGGAGGGGCCGGCGTCGAGGCCGCTCCCGACCCGCTCGGGTGATGTGACCCCTCGGAGAGGTCTAAGGATCACCCCGGGTGGGCAAACTTGACGGATTCGTCTTTTGGGGTCCGCTGACGTAGACTGACTCGTCGGCTCTGGTGCATCCGTGTGTCTGCATGCAATCGCATGACAGGGACGGGATGGCGGGAGCCGATCAAGGTAGCCGATTCGAAAGGCGAAGCGTGGCCAAGAAGCAAGGTGCCATCGAGATTGAGGGCACCGTGATCGAGTCCCTCCCGAACGCAATGTTCAAGGTGGAGCTCCAGAACGGTCACAAGGTCCTGGCGCACATCAGCGGCAAGATGCGGATGCACTACATCCGTATCCTCCCCGATGACCGGGTTGTGGTGGAGCTCTCTCCGTACGACCTCACGCGTGGCCGGATCGTCTACCGCTACAAGTAGATCTTGCCGGCACCCCGTTTCGGCGGGTGATGGCACTGACCCGGAGAACCTGACATCCCATGAAGGTCAAGCCGAGCGTCAAGAAGATCTGCGACAAGTGCAAGGTGATCCGCCGTCACGGCCGGGTCATGGTCATCTGCGACAACCTGCGCCACAAGCAGCGCCAGGGCTGACGCACGACCGCCTGCATCTCGCAGTTCTTCGCGCGACGCACGTAATACGTACATACGCAGAGCCCGTCCAAGCCACGGCTGACGACACCTCCGGCGGGGGCCGGAGACCCGGGCGTACCACTGCTCCTCGGGAGCGGTCGGCGGTCGGGAGTGGCCCTGCGGAAGACCCCCGAAATAACAACTGGAGCCATTGAATGGCACGCGTTTCAGGTGTTGACATCCCGCGCGAAAAGCGCGTGGAGGTTGCCCTCACCTACGTCTTCGGTATCGGGCGCACCCGGTCCAAGGAGATCCTCGCCTCGACCGGCGTGAACCCGAACACCCGCGTTCGCGACCTGGCCGAGGAAGACCTCGTCAAGATCCGCGAGCACGTGGACGCCAACCTCCGCACCGAGGGTGACCTCCGCCGTGAGGTCCAGGCGAACATCCGCCGCAAGGTCGAGATCGGCTGCTACCAGGGCATCCGCCACCGTCGTGGCCTGCCCGTCCACGGTCAGCGCACCAGCACGAACGCGCGTACCCGCAAGGGCCCGCGTCGCGCCATCGCCGGTAAGAAGAAGCCGGGCAAGAAGTAGTCCTCAGCGGACGCACTGCGGACCTCCGGTTCTCCCGGAACCCGCAGCAACCAGCGGTCTTCGCTGTAGGACCGATCACCTCCCCTCTCCATCTGGAGTCAAGACATGCCCCCCAAGGGTCGTCAGGGCGCAGCCAAGAAGGTGCGTCGCAAGGAAAAGAAGAACGTCGCTCACGGCCACGCGCACATCAAGAGCACGTTCAACAACACCATCGTCTCGATCACGGACCCCTCGGGCAACGTGATCTCCTGGGCCTCCGCCGGCCACGTCGGCTTCAAGGGCTCGCGCAAGTCCACCCCCTTCGCCGCGCAGATGGCCGCCGAGTCGGCCGCCCGCCGCGCGCAGGAGCACGGCATGCGCAAGGTCGACGTCTTCGTCAAGGGTCCGGGCTCCGGCCGCGAGACCGCGATCCGTTCGCTCCAGGCCACCGGCCTGGAGGTCGGTTCGATCCAGGACGTCACCCCGACGCCGCACAACGGTTGCCGTCCGCCGAAGCGTCGCCGCGTCTGACCCGTCACGGCCGGTGACGGCCGTGCGTCAGTAGCGTTCAGGTCCGGGCGGTACGCCTCATTCGGGGCGTACCGCCCGTACCCTTGTTTCACTGTCGGGCATCAAATAGTGGGTGCCCACGACTGAAGGATCACCGCATGCTTATCGCTCAGCGTCCGTCGCTGACCGAAGAGGTCGTCGACGAGTTCCGCTCCCGGTTCGTGATCGAGCCGCTGGAGCCGGGCTTCGGTTACACCCTCGGCAACTCCCTCCGCCGCACGCTCCTCTCCTCGATCCCCGGTGCCGCTGTCACCAGCATCCGGATCGACGGTGTCCTGCACGAGTTCACCACCGTGCCGGGCGTCAAGGAGGACGTCACCGACCTCATCCTCAACATCAAGCAGCTGGTCGTCTCCTCGGAGCACGACGAGCCCGTCGTGATGTACCTGCGCAAGCAGGGCCCGGGTCTGGTCACCGCCGCCGACATCGCGCCCCCGGCCGGTGTCGAGGTGCACAACCCCGACCTCGTTCTCGCCACGCTCAACGGCAAGGGCAAGCTGGAGATGGAGCTGACCGTCGAGCGCGGTCGCGGCTACGTCTCCGCCGTCCAGAACAAGCAGGTCGGCCAGGAGATCGGCCGGATCCCGGTCGACTCCATCTACTCGCCGGTGCTCAAGGTCACGTACAAGGTCGAGGCGACCCGTGTCGAGCAGCGCACCGACTTCGACAAGCTGATCGTCGACGTGGAGACCAAGCAGGCCATGCGTCCCCGTGACGCCATGGCGTCGGCCGGTAAGACCCTGGTCGAGCTGTTCGGTCTGGCGCGCGAGCTCAACATCGACGCCGAGGGCATCGACATGGGCCCGTCCCCGACGGACGCTGCTCTCGCCGCCGATCTGGCTCTGCCGATCGAGGAGCTGGAGCTCACGGTCCGTTCCTACAACTGCCTCAAGCGCGAGGGCATCCACTCCGTGGGTGAGCTCGTGGCCCGTTCCGAGGCGGACCTGCTCGACATCCGCAACTTCGGTGCGAAGTCGATCGACGAGGTCAAGGCGAAGCTGGCCGGTATGGGCCTCGCGCTGAAGGACTCGCCTCCCGGCTTCGACCCGACGGCTGCGGCTGACGCCTTCGGTGCGGATGACGACGCGGACGCCGGGTTCGTGGAGACCGAGCAGTACTGAGTCGCCTCCCGGCTGGGGTGCCCGGTTTTTGAGGGCGCCCCGGGCCGGGGCTGAGGCTTTGTCCTCAATCGCCGGACGGCTTGATATATCAAGCCCGAACGGCAGCTATGACTTCCGTGGGGCGACCGCCTCGCGGGAACTGACACCGGTACCTGATACGGCCGGTGCAGCACACAAGGAGAATCACCATGCCGCGTCCCGCCAAGGGTGCCCGTCTGGGCGGCAGCGCCGCTCACGAGCGTCTGCTCCTCGCCAACCTGGCGAAGTCGCTGTTCGAGCACGGCCGCATCACGACGACCGAGGCCAAGGCCCGCCGCCTGCGCCCCGTCGCCGAGCGCCTCGTCACCAAGGCGAAGAAGGGCGACATCCACAACCGTCGCCTGGTGCTCCAGACGATCACGGACAAGAGCGTCGTCCACACGCTCTTCACCGAGATCGCTCCCCGGTACGAGAACCGCCCCGGTGGTTACACCCGTATCACCAAGATCGGTAACCGTCGTGGCGACAACGCCCCGATGGCGGTCATCGAGCTGGTCGAGGCGCTGACCGTGGCCCAGCAGGCCACCGGTGAGGCCGAGGCCGCCACGAAGCGTGCGGTCAAGGAAGACGCGGCCAAGAAGGACGAGGCCCCCGCGGCCGAGTCCGTCGAGGACGCCAAGCCGGCCGACGACGCCGAGTCCAAGGACGCCTGAGCGTTCTAGCGACCACGGGACGGGCCCGCATCACCCTTCGGGGCGGTGCGGGCCCGTTTCGCTGACCAGGGTGTGGAGAGGGAGACGCGGTGAGTGACCAGGCCGAGCCCGGGTTCGTGCGGGTACGACTGGACCTGTCCTACGACGGCAAGGACTTCTCCGGCTGGGCGAAGCAGACCAGCCGGCGCACGGTGCAGGGCGAGATCGAGGACGCGCTGCGGACCGTGACCCGCTCGTCCGTGACGTACGACCTGACGGTGGCTGGCCGCACCGACGCCGGGGTGCACGCGCGCGGCCAGGTGGCCCACGTGGATCTGCCGGAGGCGGTCTGGGGCGAGCACGAAGAGAAGCTGCTGAGGCGGCTGGCGGGGCGGCTGCCGCTGGACGTACGGATCTGGCGCGCGGCCCCCGCCCCGGCCGGGTTCAACGCCCGGTTCTCCGCGCTGTGGCGGCGGTACGCCTACCGTGTCGGCGACCGGCCCGGTGGGGTCGATCCGCTGACCCGGGGTCATGTGCTGTGGCACGACCGGCCGTTGGATCTGGACGCGATGAACGAGGCGGCCGCGCTGATGGTGGGGGAGCACGACTTCGCGGCGTACTGCAAGAAGCGTGAGGGTGCGACGACCATCCGTACGCTCCAGAAGCTGAGCTGGGCACGGGATGAGGAGTCCGGGGTCCTCACCGCGACCGTGCAGGCGGACGCGTTCTGCCACAACATGGTGCGGGCGCTGATCGGTGCGGCGCTGTTCGTCGGCGACGGGCGGCGGCCCGCCTCCTGGCCCGCCGAGGTGCTGGCCGCCCGGGTGCGCGACCCGGGGGTGCATGTGGTGCGCCCGCACGGGCTGACGCTGGAGGAAGTGGCTTACCCAGCGGACGACTTGCTGGCGGCGCGGGCCGAAGAGGCCCGGAACGTACGGACGTTGCCGGGGGCGGGTTGCTGCTGACGCCCGACCCCCGGGCGTCGGGTCAGCCGTTGGGGGCGGCGGCGGCCTGGGAGGCCTGGAGCTGGCCCCGGCGGTGGATCTGGCCGAACGTGAAGTTCGTCAGGTCCTTGTTGACCGCGTAGACGTCCTTGTCGGTGGTGGTGACCCGCTTGCCGTTCACGAAGCCGCCGACGGTGAAGTAGGCGTAACGGCCGTAGGAGTTGGAGGTACGCAGGCAGACCGTGCCGCCCCGGCAGAAGGTGTCGACGCCGCCACCGCTGAGCGAGGCGAGACCGCCCGATGACTGGTCGACGGTCTTCTTCGCGCGGGCCTCGGTCGCGAAGACGGCGACGCCGACCGTGAAGGCCACCCCGTCCTTGCGGTAGGTGGCCCGGATGAGCTGCGTGCAGCCGTTGTTCGTGAGGATCGAGCCGAGGGCGCCCTGGGTGCCCGTCGCGCACTTCGCGGAGTTGCTCGTCGCGCCCTTGAAGTGGACGCGGTCGCCCATGGTGAGCTTCTTGCCGGGGAAGAACCCGTCGACGGTGACCGGCGCCTTGTCCTTGTCGGCGCTGGATATGTAGTCCTTGGGGTCCGGCGGGGGCGGCGGTGCGACCGAGGAGAAGGACGGCGCGGGCGCGGAGGTGTCCTCGGGGAGGTCGGCGGGGGCGGGCAGCCGGCTCGCGTTCTTGTCGTCCTTGCCGGTGCCGCCGCCGTTCGAGGTGACCACGGCGGTGGTCACGATCGCGCCGATCGCGACGGTGGCCAGCGCCCCGCCGCCGATCATCAGCAGTCTCTTGCGGCGGGCCCGCGCGGCGGACTGATCCGCCAGCGCCGCCCAGTCCGGTGTTCCATCGCCCCCGGGCCCCCAGGAGGCCCCCCCTTGCCCAAAGCTCATGGGCGCAGTTTAGGGGGTGACGTAAACCGGTTGGGCCAGGAGTTCGCGGACCGTGACAATGCTCTGTATGGGACATCTCGAAGCGGGCCACCTGGAGTTCTACCTACCGGACGGGCGGGTGCTGCTCGGCGATGCCTCGTTCCGGGTGGCCGACGGGGCCGTCGTCGCGCTCGTCGGGGCGAACGGGGCGGGGAAGACGACGCTGCTCCGGCTGCTGGCGGGGGAGCTGCAGCCGCACGGCGGCACGGTGTCGGTGAGTGGCGGGCTCGGCGTGATGCCGCAGTTCGTGGGCTCGGTGCGGGACGAGCGGACGGTGCGGGACCTGCTGGTGTCCGTGGCCCAGCCCCGGATCAGGGAGGCCGCGAAGGCCGTCGACGCCGCCGAGGAACGCATCGTCACCGTCGACGACGAGGCCGCGCAGATGGCGTACGCGCAGGCCCTGAGCGACTGGGCGGAGGCGCGCGGGTACGAGGCCGAGACGGTCTGGGACATGTGCACGATGGCCGCGCTGGGCGTTCCGTACGAGAAGGCGCAGTGGCGCGAGGTGCGCACGCTCAGCGGCGGTGAGCAGAAGCGGCTGGTGCTGGAGGCGCTGCTGCGCGGGCCCGACGAGGTGCTGCTGCTGGACGAGCCGGACAACTATCTGGACGTCCCCGGCAAGCGGTGGCTGGAGGAGAAGCTGAAGGAGACCCGTAAGACGGTCCTCTTCGTCTCCCACGACCGGGAGCTGCTGTCCCGGGCCGCCGAGAAGATCGTCAGCGTCGAGCCGAGTCCGGCGGGCAGCGATGTGTGGGTGCACGGTGGCGGCTTCGCCACGTACCACGACGCCCGCAAGGAGCGGTTCGCGCGGTTCGAGGAGCTGCTGCGGCGCTGGCAGGAGGAGCACGCCCGGCTGAAGGCGCTCGTCCTGCGGATGCGGCAGCAGGCGGCGAACAGCCCGGACATGGCGAACCGCTACCACGCGATGCAGACCCGTTTCAAGAAGTTCGAGGAGGCCGGGCCGCCGCCGGAGCCGCCGCGCGAGCAGGACATCAAGATGCGGCTGCGCGGCGGGCGGACCGGGGTGCGGGCGGTGACCTGCAAGGGCCTGGAGCTGACCGGGCTGATGAAACCGTTCGACCTGGAGATCTTCTACGGGGAACGGGTCGCGGTCCTCGGCTCCAACGGGTCCGGCAAGTCGCACTTCCTGCGGCTGCTGGCCGGTGAGCCGGTGGCGCACACGGGGGAGTGGAAGCTCGGGGCGCGGGTCGTGCCGGGGCACTTCGCGCAGACCCACGCGCATCCGGAGCTGCTCGGCAAGACGCTGGTGGAGATCCTCTGGTCCGAGCACGCGAAGGACCGGGGAGGGGCGATGGGGGTGCTGCGGCGGTACGAGCTGGAGCGGCAGGGGGACCAGGACTTCGAGCGGCTGTCGGGTGGGCAGCAGGCGCGGTTCCAGATCCTGCTGCTGGAGCTGGCGGGGACGACGGTGCTGCTGCTGGACGAGCCGACGAACAACCTGGACCTGGAGTCGGCGGAGGCGTTGCAGGACGGGCTTGAGGTGTACGACGGGACGGTGATGGCCGTGACGCACGACCGGTGGTTCGCGAAGTCGTTCGACCGGTATCTGGTGTTCGGGTCGGACGGGGTGGTGCGGGAGACGGGGGAGCCGGTGTGGGATGAGCGGAGGGTGCAGCGGGCGCGGTGACCTTGGCGGTCGGCGGTGGGGGCCCGGGGTGCGGGTGCGTGGTGCCGTGCGGCGCCGTTGGGGGGGGGGGGGGGGGGGGGGGGGGGGGGGGGGGGGGGGGGGCGGCGGGGGGGGGGGGGGGCGGGGGGGAAGGGGGTGCGAGCGCGGGGGCGGCCGCGGGGGGGGG
>NZ_JAFEUF010000109.1 GCF_016901035.1 Streptomyces durocortorensis | reverse complement strand
GTGCCGCCCGCGCCCCACCGCCCCCACGCCCTGCCCCAGGACTTCGGCGCGCTGCTGGGCCAGGACCCGGAGATCGCCGGGATCCTCCTCGCGGAGCGGGACCGGCAGGCGGGAACCCTCCAGCTGATCGCCGCCGAGAACTTCACCTCGCCCGCGGTCCTGGCCGCCCTCGGCTCCCCGCTCGCCAACAAGTACGCCGAGGGTTACCCGGGAGCCCGCCACCACGGAGGCTGCGAGCAGGCGGACGCCGCCGAACGCATCGCCGTACGCCGGGCCACCGCCCTCTTCGGCGCCGAACACGCCAACGTCCAGCCGCACTCCGGCTCCTCCGCCGTCCTCGCCGCCTACGCCGCTCTGCTGCGCCCCGGCGACACGGTCCTCGCGATGGGACTCCCGTACGGGGGACACCTCACCCACGGGTCGCCGGGCAACTTCTCCGGCCGCTGGTTCGACTTCGTCGGCTACGGGGTCGACCCGGACACCGGGCTCATCGACCACACCAGGCTCCGCGCCCTGGCCCGCGCCCGCCGCCCCAAGGCCATCGTCTGCGGCTCCATCTCCTATCCCCGCCACCCCGACTACGCGCTGTTCCGGGAGATCGCCGACGAGGTCGGGGCGTATCTGATCGTGGACGCCGCCCACCCGATGGGGCTGATCGCCGGGGGAGCGGCGCCGAACCCGGTCCCGTACGCCGACGTCGTCTGCGCCACCACGCACAAGGTGCTGCGCGGACCGCGCGGCGGCATGATCCTGTGCGGCGCGGAGCTGGCCGAGCGGATCGACCGGGCGGTGTTCCCGTTCACCCAGGGCGGGGCGCAGATGCACACGGTGGCGGCGAAGGCGGTCGCGTTCGGCGAGGCGGCCACCCCCGCGTACACGCTCTACGCCCACCAGGTCGTCGCCCACGCCCGGGTGCTCGCCGCCGGTCTGGAGGCGGAGGGCTTCGAGGTGACGACGGGCGGCACGGACACCCATATCGTCGTCGCGGACCCCGCCCCGCTCGGTGTCGACGGCCGCACCGCCCGTGAGCGTCTGGCGGCCGCCGGTGTGGTCCTGGACACCTGCGCACTGCCGTACGGTGACGCCCGGGGCATCCGCCTGGGCACCGCCGCCGTCACCACGCAGGGGATGGACGATGGGGACATGGCCCGGATCGCGGCCCTGTTCGGAGCGGCCGTACGGGAGCCGGGCGATGTGAGCCCGATCGCGGCGGAGGTCCGGGCGCTGGCGGAGCGGAATCCTCCCTATCCGGGGTAGGCGAGGCCAGTGGGTGTCACGAGTGTGGACAACTGTTCTGTGCCTCCTCGGATCGGGTCTGGTTCCCAGAGTTGTGACGTAGACCCGATGCTGGAGTCCTACGTTGGTCGGGTGAAGCTGGTGGTGCGGGTGAAGCTGCTGCCGACGCCCGTGCAGGCGGCGGCGCTTGAGGCGACTCTGTATGCCTGCAATGAGGCGGCGAACTGGGCCTCCGGGGTCGCGTTCGAGAAGAACGCGCGTCGCCCGCTGAGTCTGCGCAAGCACGCCTACCTCCCGGTCCGGGAGCGCTGGGGGCTCGGCGCACAGGCTGCCCAGCACGTGATCAAGAAGGCCTGTGACGCCTACACCACGTTGAGGGCCAACCTGCGGGGCGGCCGCTCTGGGAAGCCCGGCACGAAACGTCACACCAAGGTTTCGGGTAAGCCGGTGGCGTTTCGGGCTGAGGCGGCCCAGCCGTACGACGACCGGATGCTGTCCTGGCAGCACGAGCAGCGCACCGTGTCGATCTGGACCACCGCGGGACGGTTGAAGAACGTGGTTTTCACCGGCAAGACCGAGCAGTTGGCCGTCCTGGCCGACTGCCGCAAAGGCGAGTCCGACCTGGTCCTCCAGGGCGGCCGGTGGTACCTGATGGCTACCTGCGAGATCTCCGAAACAGCTCAGAACACCCAGCCGGTTGCCTTCATCGGCGTCGATCTGGGCATCGTGAATATCGCCGCGACTTCCGGCGGCTCCTGGCACTCCGGGCGGAACATCAACCGCAAGCGGGAGCGGGACCGGAAGCTGCGCTCGAAGCTGCAGAAGAAAGGCACGAAGTCCGCGAAGCGGCGGGCGAAGAGGTACGCGGGCCGCGAGGCTCGCCGCAACAAGGACACCAACCACAAAATCAGCAAGCGGATCGTGGCGGAGGCTGAACGCACCGGTCGCGGGATTGCCCTGGAAGAACTCACGGGCATCCGCGAACGGGCACGGCTGAGAAAGCCCCAACGCGTCATGATCCACTCCTGGCCCTTCGCGCAGCTCGGCTCCTTCATCGCCTACAAGGCGAAGCGGGCCGGGGTGCCGGTCGTCCACGTCGACCCGGCCCACACCAGCCAGGAATGCTCCCAGTGCCATCACATCGAACGCGGAAACCGGCCCTCCCAGGCCCGCTTCGCATGCAGGTCCTGCGGCTTCGTTGAGCACGCGGACCACAACTCGTCCCACAACATCGCCCACAGAGGGTGGTACGCGTGGGTCTGCGGGGCCCGGTCAACGGCCCCTGAACTCACGCTCACCGCGAGAGTTCTGGACGCAGCCGAACCCATCACAGCCAGTGATGGGTCGAGCAGCAAGCCCGGCCGTTCACGGCCGGGCGGTTTGACAGACTAGGGTGTGGGGCTGAGATGGCCGGCGAAACCTGTGGGGCAGCCCGTGCGTGATTACCTGCTGACGCTCTGTGTCACGGCAGCGGTGACCTATCTGCTGACCGGACCGGTGCGTAAGTTCGCCATCGCGGTCGGGGCGATGCCCGCGATCCGCGCGCGCGACGTCCACCGGGAGCCCACGCCCCGGCTCGGCGGGATCGCGATGTTCGGCGGGCTGTGTGCGGGACTGATCGTCGCGGACCACCTGTTCAATCTGCAGGGTGTCTTCGAACTCTCCAACGAGCCACGGGCGTTGCTCTCCGGCGCGGCCCTGATCTGGCTGATCGGCGTGCTCGACGACAAGTTCGAGATCGACGCCCTGATCAAGCTCGGCGGCCAGATGATCGCCGCCGCCGTCATGGTCATCCAGGGGCTCACGATCCTGTGGCTGCCGATCCCCGGCGTCGGCACGGTCGCCCTCACCCAGTGGCAGGGCACGCTGCTCACGGTGGCGCTGGTCGTCATCACGATCAACGCGGTGAACTTCGTCGACGGCCTGGACGGGCTCGCGGCGGGCATGGTGTGCATCGCCTCGGCGGCGTTCTTCCTCTACGCCTACCGGCTCTGGATGGGGTACGGGATCGAGGCGGCGGCCCCCGCGACGCTGTTCGCGGCGATCCTGATGGGCATGTGCCTCGGCTTCCTGCCGCACAACATGCACCCGGCGCGGATCTTCATGGGCGACTCGGGCTCGATGCTGATCGGCCTGGTCCTGGCGGCGGGCGCGATCTCGATCACGGGCCAGGTCGACCCGGACCTCATGCAGCTCTTCGAGGGCAGCGAGCGCGGCGCCACCCACGCGATGCTCCCGGTCTTCATCCCGCTGCTGCTGCCGCTGACGATCATCGCGATCCCGGCCGCCGACCTGGTCCTCGCCATCGTCCGGCGCACCTGGAACGGCCAGTCGCCGTTCGCCGCCGACCGCGGCCACCTGCACCACCGGTTGCTGGAGGTCGGCCACTCGCACAGCCGGGCCGTGCTGATCATGTACTTCTGGTCGGCCCTCATCGCCTTCGGCACGGTCGGCTACTCGGTGCACTCGGCGTCGATGTGGATCGTCTTCGTCATCCTCGCGGCGAGCGCGGTGGGCTTGGTGCTGCTTCTGATGCCGCGCTTCACCCCGCGCGCCCCGCACTGGGCCAACCGCTTCGTGCCGCCGCGCTACCGCCACCGCGCCGCGGAGCAGGCCCACTCCTCCTCGCCCTCGTACGGCGAGGAGCCGGCCCTCATGGCCTCCGGGGCCCAACGGGGCGTGGCAGAAGCTCAGATGGGCGAGGAGACCGCCGAACGGGCCCCCGTGGCGGTCGGGGTGTCCGGCGTCAACGGCGCTACCGCGATCGGCGCTCGTTCGCGGTTCTCCGATCGCCGTTCCATCGACTCCTCGCGTTGACGATTCGGAAGCCGCGGTGCATTACCAGACATTGCGCCGCCTTGTCGTGCACACACGCGCGGAGTAACTCTCATGTGTGACAGTTGGCACACTTTCCAGGTAAAGACCTCATCAAATAGTTTGTGATACCGTTCACGAGACCCGGTGACGGAGCCGAAGGACCCTAGTGAGACTGTCCTTTGGCCTGGTAAACCGCCTCGCGGACCGGGCCTACGCTCGTCCATGACGACGCCCCATTCCTCCTCTCAGACCAGTGGAGCTGCCGCCATGCAGTCCGACATGCGCGAAGTACTGCGCATCGCCACCCCCACCGCCGCGGTGGGAGCCATCGCCACGCTCGTCGGCGGGCTCGTCGTCGGCGGCAAGGGGGCGATCGGCGCCGTCGTGGGCTGTGTGGTGGTCATCCTCTTCATGGCCCTCGGACAGCTGGCGCTGCAGTGGGTCGCCAAGTCGATGCCGCACCTCTTCCAGGGCATGGGGCTGCTGGTCTACTCGGTCCAGCTCGTGCTCCTGCTCGGCCTGATCATGGCCATCAGGAACACCTCTCTCTTCGACCTCCAGGTCTTCGCCCTCACGCTGGTCGTCTCGGTGATCACGTGGATCGTCACGCAGACCGTGCTGCACGCCAGGAGCAAGACCCTGTACGTCGATCCCGACGGGGAGAGCGGGAAGACCCCGGGCGGAACCGAGGGGAAGCATGACCAGTAGGGCCGGGATAAAGCCCTGTTCGACATGCTGCTATCGTCCGGTCTCGGTTGCGGTACTGCGGGCGCGGACAACACGGCTGTCGCCTGATACATCGCGAGGCTTCGGGCCCGGCCGCCGCCTCCTCACCGTAAGAACCAGTCCGGTGCCGACCTGCGGCTGCCAGCCGCTCCGATACAACGAGGTAGCCGTATCCATGCGCCATGCAGAAGGAGCTCCTGGTGACTGCTGACGCCCAGACGCTCGCCTTCGAGGTTGACTGCCACCTGTTCCAGGGCTCGTGCGGATTCCCAGCCCCGAGCGCGTGGTCGTTCATCTTCGACCCGATCTTCTCTATCGGGCCGGTCGAGTTCAACAAGCCGATGCTGCTCGCGATCATCGGGACCTTCGCCATCCTGGCTCTGTTCTGGGCCGGCTTCTCCAAGCCCAAGGTCGTTCCGGGCAAGCTCCAGATGATCGCGGAGACGCTCTACGACTTCGTGCACCGGGGCATCGCCAAGGAGATCATCGGCAAGAAGGGCGAGCCCTTCGTCCCGCTGCTGGTGTCCCTGTTCTTCTTCGTCTGGATGCTGAACCTCTGGGCGATCATCCCGATCGCACAGTTCCCGGTGAGCTCGCTCATCGCGTACCCGGTCGGACTGGCCCTGCTGGTCTGGGTCGTCTACATGACGGTGACCTTCCGGAGCAACGGCTTCGTCGGCGGTATCCGCAACCTGTGCGTACCCAGCGGCCTGCCCAAGCCGATCTACGTGATCCTGACGCCGATCGAGTTCGTCTCGAACATCTTCGTGCGCCCCTTCACGCTGGCGGTCCGGCTCTTCGCGAACATGTTCGCCGGCCACATCCTGATCCTGGTCTTCACGATCGCGACCTGGTACATGCTCGGCACCGTGCTCGGCACCGTCTACGCCACCGCGTCGTTCGCCGTGACCCTGGCCCTGACCGTCTTCGAGATGTTCATCCAGGCGCTCCAGGCCTACGTGTTCACCGTGCTGACCGCCACGTACTTGTCCCAGGCGCTCGAAGAAGCGCACTGAGGACACCCGGGCCACCACCCGGACACCCCCTAGAACGTCCGGTGGACGCAATCTCCACCGGCCAATCAAGAGAAGGAATCACAGATCCATGTCTGAGACTCTCGCAGCCGTTGTGGGCAACGTCGGCACCATCGGTTACGGCCTCGCGGCGATCGGCCCCGGCGTCGGTATCGGCATCATCTTCGGTAACGGTGTGCAGGCCATCGCCCGTCAGCCCGAGGCGGCCGGCCTGATCCGCCAGAACATGCTGCTCGGCTTCGCGGTCATCGAGGCCCTGGCCCTGATCGGCTTCGTCGCCCCCTTCATCTACCCGAAGTAGTCCCGGCGACCTGACGATACGTTTCCGACGAAAGGTCCACCATGTTGCATCTGGCAGCCGAGGAGCCGCAGTCACCGCTGCTGCCGGTCTGGCCCGAGATCGTCATCGGTCTGATCTGCTTCAGCATTGTCTTCTTCGCGTTCTACAAGAAGCTCCTCCCGGCCATCAACAAGGCCCTGGACGAGCGTCGCGAGGCGATCGAAGGTGGCATCGAGAAGGCCGAAGCGGCTCAGACCGAGGCGCAGAGCGTTCTTGAGCAGTACAAGGCCCAGCTCGCCGAGGCCCGCCACGAGGCCGCGCGTCTGCGCCAGGAGGCGCAGGAGCAGGGCGCCGTCATCATCCAGGAGATGAAGGCGGAGGGTCAGCGCCAGCGCGAGGAGATCATCGCCGCCGGCCACACCCAGATCGAGGCCGACCGCAAGGCAGCCGCCTCGGCGCTGCGTCAGGACGTGGGCAAGCTCGCCACCGACCTGGCCGGCAAGCTCGTCGGCGAGTCCCTCCAGGACCACGCCCGGCAGAGCGGCACCGTCGACCGGTTCCTCGACGAGCTCGAGGCGAAGGCCGAGGCGGCCCGATGAACGGCGCGAGCCGCGAAGCACTGGCTGCCGCACGCGAGCGTCTCGACGCGCTGACCGACAACACGTCGGTCGACGCGGCGAAGCTCGCCGAGGAGCTGGCCTCGGTCACCTCGCTGCTCGACCGCGAAGTATCCCTGCGCCGGGTTCTCACCGACCCGGCCCAGAGCGGCGAGAGCAAGGCCGAGCTGGCCACGCGTCTGCTCAGCGGACAGGTCGGCGGCGAGACCGTCGACCTGGTCTCCGGACTCGTCCGGTCCCGCTGGTCGCAGTCCCGTGACCTGGTGGACTCGGTCGAGGAGCTGGCGAACACCGCCGACCTCACCGCGGCCCAGCGCGGCGGCCGCCTCGACGACGTCGAGGACGAGCTGTTCCGGTTCGGCCGGATCGTCGGCTCCGACACGGAGCTGCGTTCCGCGCTGACCAGCCGTACGGCCACGGCCACCGCCAAGGGCGAGCTGCTCCGCAGCCTGCTCGGCGGCAAGGCGCAGCCGGTCACCGAGCGGATCATCGTCCGCCTCGTGACCCACCCGCGTGGACGTAGCCTGGAAGCAGGGCTGGACTCGCTGTCCAAGCTCGCCGCGGAGCGCCGGAACCGCATGGTCGCCGTCGTCACCTCGGCGGTGCCGCTCAGCGACCGGCAGAAGCAGCGCCTCGGCGCCGCTCTGGCGAAGCTCTACGGCCGCGAGATGCACCTGAACCTGGACGTGGACCCCGCGGTCCTCGGCGGGATCTCGGTGCGCGTCGGTGACGAGATCATCAACGGCACCGTCGCGGAGCGCCTCGAAGAGGCGACCCGCCGCATGGCCGGCTGAGACAGAGCAAGACCTAGCAAGACCAGCGGCCCGGTTGGGCCGTGCAGAAATTGCAGAAGATTCCTGGGGGTCGGCCCCCAGACCCCCTTAAGAAACTTCGGGCCCAACAAGGAGAGCAGGGAACCCAGATGGCGGAGCTCACGATCCGGCCGGAGGAGATCCGGGACGCACTGGATAACTTTGTCCAGTCGTACCAGCCGGACGCGGCCTCGCGCGAGGAGGTCGGTACGGTCAGCGTTGCCGGCGACGGCATCGCGAAGGTGGAGGGTCTGCCCTCCGCCATGGCGAACGAGCTGCTGAAGTTCGAGGACGGCACCCTCGGTCTCGCCCTCAACCTCGAGGAGCGCGAGATCGGTGCGATCGTCCTCGGCGAGTTCAGCGGAATCGAGGAGGGCCAGCCGGTGCAGCGCACCGGTGAGGTGCTCTCCGTCGGCGTCGGCGAGGGCTACCTCGGCCGCGTCGTCGACCCGCTCGGCAACCCGATCGACGGTCTCGGCGAGATCGAGACCGACAGCCGTCGCGCCCTCGAGCTGCAGGCCCCTGGCGTCATGGTCCGCAAGTCGGTGCACGAGCCGATGCAGACCGGCTACAAGGCCGTCGACGCCATGGTGCCGATCGGCCGCGGCCAGCGTCAGCTGATCATCGGCGACCGTCAGACGGGTAAGACCGCGCTGGCCGTCGACACGATCATCAACCAGCGCGACAACTGGCGCTCGGGCGACGTGAACAAGCAGGTGCGCTGCATCTACGTCGCCATCGGTCAGAAGGGTTCCACCATCGCCTCCGTGCGTGGTGCGCTCGAAGAGGCCGGTGCGCTGGAGTACACGACCATCGTCGCCGCCCCGGCGTCCGACCCGGCCGGCTTCAAGTACCTGGCGCCGTACACCGGTTCGGCCATCGGCCAGCACTGGATGTACCAGGGCAAGCACGTCCTGATCATCTTCGACGACCTCTCGAAGCAGGCCGACGCCTACCGCGCCGTGTCCCTGCTGCTGCGCCGCCCGCCGGGCCGCGAGGCCTACCCGGGTGACGTCTTCTACCTGCACTCCCGTCTGCTGGAGCGCTGCGCGAAGCTCTCCGACGAGATGGGCGCCGGTTCGATGACGGGCCTCCCGATCGTCGAGACCAAGGCGAACGACGTGTCGGCGTTCATCCCGACCAACGTCATCTCCATCACCGACGGCCAGTGCTTCCTGGAGTCCGACCTGTTCAACGCGGGTCAGCGTCCGGCGCTCAACGTCGGTATCTCGGTCTCCCGAGTCGGTGGCTCCGCCCAGCACAAGGCCATGAAGCAGGTCTCCGGCCGGCTTCGCGTGGACCTCGCCCAGTACCGCGAGCTGGAGGCGTTCGCCGCCTTCGGTTCCGACCTGGACGCGGCCTCGAAGGCCTCGCTGGAGCGCGGTAAGCGCATGGTCGAGCTGCTGAAGCAGCCGCAGTACGCCCCGTTCCCGATGGAGGAGCAGGTCGTCTCGGTCTGGGCCGGCACCACGGGCAAGATGGACGACGTCCCGGTCGAGGACATCCGCCGCTTCGAGAGCGAGCTGCTGGAGTACCTGCGCCGTGAGCGCAAGGACCTCCTGACCAGCATCGCCGAGGGCGGCAAGATGTCCGACGACACGCTGCAGTCGATCGCCGACGCGATCGCCGCCTTCAAGCAGCAGTTCGAGACCTCGGACGGCAAGCTCCTGGGCGAGGGCTGATCGATGGGCGCTCAGCTTCGCGTTTACAAGCGCCGCATCCAAGCCGTCACCGCGACCAAGAAGATCACCAAGGCGATGGAGATGATCGCCGCCTCGCGCATCGTCAAGGCGCAGCGCAAGGTGGCGGCATCGCAGCCGTACGCGACCGAGCTCACCCGTGCGGTGACCGCGGTGGCGACCGGCTCCGACGCCAAGCACCCGCTCACCACCGAGGTCGAGACCCCGACCCGGGCCGCGGTCCTGCTCGTCACGAGCGACCGCGGTCTGGCCGGCGGTTACTCCTCCAACGCCATCAAGGCCGCGGAGCGACTGCGGGAGCGCCTTGCCTCCGAGGGCAAGGAGGTCGACACGTACATCGTCGGCCGCAAGGGTGTCGCGTACTACGGCTTCCGCGAGCGCAAGGTCGAGGAATCCTGGACCGGCTTCACCGACAACCCGGCGTACAGCGATGCCAAGCGCATCGCCGCCCCGTTGATCGAGGCCATCCAGAACGAGACGGCCGAGGGCGGCGTCGACGAGCTGCACATCGTCTTCACGGAATTCGTGTCGATGATGACGCAGAACGCGGTCGACGCCCGGATGCTGCCGCTTTCGCTCGACGAGGTCGCCGAGGAGAGCACCCGCAAGGGTGAGATCCTGCCGCTCTTCGAGTTCGAGCCGTCGGCCGAGGACGTCCTCGACGCCCTTCTGCCGCGCTACGTCGAGAGCCGTATCTACAACGCACTGCTGCAGGCTGCCGCTTCCGAGCACGCCGCCCGCCGCCGCGCGATGAAGTCGGCCACCGACAACGCCGGGGACCTCATCAAGAGTCTCTCCCGGCTTGCCAACGCGGCCCGCCAGGCCGAAATCACCCAGGAAATCAGCGAGATCGTCGGCGGTGCCAGTGCTCTGGCCGACGCGACCGCGGGGAGTGACAAGTAATGACGACCACTGTTGAGACGGCCGCTGCCACGGGCCGCGTCGCCCGGGTCATCGGCCCGGTCGTCGACGTGGAGTTCCCCGTCGACGCGATGCCGGAGATCTACAACGCCCTCCACATCGAGGTCGCCGACCCGGCCGAGGAGGGCGCTCGCAAGACGCTGACCCTCGAAGTCGCCCAGCACCTGGGCGACGGCATGGTCCGCGCGATCTCGATGCAGCCCACCGACGGCGTGGTCCGCCAGGCCCCGGTCATCAACACGGGCACGGGCATCACCGTCCCGGTCGGTGACATCACCAAGGGCAAGGTGTTCAACACCCTCGGTCAGATCCTGAACGAGCCGGAGGCCGAGGCGCAGATCACCGAGCGCTGGCCGATCCACCGCAAGGCCCCGGCCTTCGACCAGCTCGAGTCCAAGACCGAGATGTTCGAGACCGGCCTGAAGGTCGTCGACCTGCTGACCCCGTACGTCAAGGGCGGCAAGATCGGTCTGTTCGGTGGTGCGGGCGTCGGCAAGACGGTCCTCATCCAGGAAATGATCATGCGTGTGGCGAAGCTGCACGACGGTGTGTCGGTGTTCGCCGGTGTCGGCGAGCGCACCCGTGAGGGCAACGACCTCATCGACGAGATGACCGAGTCGGGCGTTCTGGAGAAGACCGCGCTCGTCTTCGGACAGATGGACGAGCCGCCGGGGACGCGTCTGCGCGTGGCCCTGTCCGCCCTGACCATGGCGGAGTACTTCCGCGATGTGCAGAAGCAGGACGTGCTGCTCTTCATCGACAACATCTTCCGCTTCACGCAGGCCGGCTCCGAGGTCTCCACGCTGCTCGGCCGCATGCCGTCCGCGGTGGGTTACCAGCCGACCCTGGCCGACGAGATGGGTGTGCTCCAGGAGCGCATCACCTCGACGCGTGGTCACTCGATCACCTCGATGCAGGCGATCTACGTCCCCGCGGACGACCTGACCGACCCGGCCCCGGCCACCACGTTCGCCCACCTCGACGCGACGACGGTTCTCTCCCGTCCGATCTCGGAGAAGGGCATCTACCCGGCCGTGGACCCGCTGGACTCCACGTCCCGCATCCTGGACCCGCGCTACATCTCCCAGGACCACTACGCCGCGGCCAGCCGCGTCAAGGGGATCCTGCAGAAGTACAAGGACCTCCAGGACATCATCGCGATCCTCGGTATCGACGAGCTGGGCGAGGAGGACAAGCTCGTTGTCCACCGTGCCCGTCGCGTCGAGCGCTTCCTGTCGCAGAACACCCACGCCGCCAAGCAGTTCACCGGCCTGGACGGTTCGGACGTCCCGCTCGACGAGTCGATCGCCGCGTTCAACGCGATCTGCGACGGGGACTACGACCACTTCCCCGAGCAGGCGTTCTTCATGTGCGGTGGCCTGGACGACCTCAAGGCCAAGGCCAAGGAGCTCGGCGTCTCCTGAGCCTCCGGCTCACCGAGGGGGGTGGGTGTGTCCCGCCCCCCTCACCACGCCCCGTAGAATTGACCCAACACCCGGCCGGGCGGCCGGGTGGTGACCCGAGGAGCCACCCTTGGCTGCTGAGCTGCATGTCGAGCTGGTCGCCGCGGACCGAAGTGTCTGGTCCGGCGAGGCCACCCTGGTCGTCGCGCGTACCACGTCCGGCGACATCGGCGTCATGCCCGGTCACCAGCCGCTTCTCGGTGTGCTGGAATCGGGCCCGGTGACGATCCGCACGAGCGAGGGCGGCACCGTGATCGCCGCCGTGCACGGTGGATTCATCTCGTTCGCGGACGACAAGCTGTCGCTGCTGGCGGAGATCGCCGAGCTGGCCGACGAGATCGATGTCCAGCGCGCCGAGCGGGCGCTGGAGCTCGCGAAGTCGGATGCCGACGCTGCCGCTGAGCGGCGCGCCGAGATCCGTCTGCGTGCGGTGGCGGTGCTCTAGCACCCCCACGGACAGATGTTTTTACTCAGCCGCGGCCCGAGCTGGAGCGATCCAGCCGTGTCGCGGCTGAGGCGATGCAGGTGCAATACGGTTGCGGTGTTCGTTACTCGACGATGCGAGGAGGTCGGTGGAGATGGTCCTCGCGTTGTGGGTGGGCTTGTCCGTCGTCGTCATGGTCCTGCTGGGACTGTTCGTGTTCGGCCTGCGCCGGCGGCTGATCCAGCGGTCCGGAGGAACCTTCGACTGCAGCCTGCGCTGGGACGTGTCGGAGGAACCGGACTCCCTCGGCAAAGGCTGGGTCTACGGGGTCGCCCGCTACAGCGGTGACCGCGTCGACTGGTTCCGGGTCTTCTCCTACGCTCCTCGCCCCCGCCGGGGCCTGGAGCGTTCTGCGATCGAGGTGATCGCCCGCCGGATGCCGGAGGGCGAGGAGGAGCTGGCGCTCCTGTCCGACTCCGTCGTGCTCGGCTGTCTCCACCGGGGGACGCGCCTGGAGCTGGCGATGAGCGAGGACGCGCTGACCGGCTTCCTGGCCTGGCTGGAGGCGGCGCCGCCCGGCCAGAGGGTGAACGTGGCGTAGAACCTGAGAACGTCGCGTAACCGCGTACGTACACAGCGAAAAACCGGGGAGACGGGGGGCGGACCCGTCTCCCCGGCGCTTTTCCGGGGTCGTGCTTGTCGTGCTTCGCGCTACGGCGTGGGGATCACTTGAGACCGTTGGCGATCGCGGTCACGAGTTCGCCGTTGGTGGTGTCACCGGAGAACTCCCAGGAGAACGCGCCTCCCAGGCCCTGGTTCTTCGCCCAGGTCATCTTCGAGCCGATGGTGGCCGGGGTGTCGTAGCTCCACCAGTTGGTGCCGCAGTGGGCGTACGCGGTGCCGGCGATGGTGCCGTTCGCCGGGCAGGAGCTCTTGAGGACCTTGTAGTCCTCGATGCCCGCCTCGTACGTGCCCGGGGCCGCGCCGGTCGCCGTGCCGCCGGGGGCGGCCTGGGTGACGCCGGTCCAGCCGCGGCCGTAGAAGCCGATGCCGAGGAGCAGCTTCTTGGCCGGGACGCCCTTCGCCTTCAGCTTGGCGATGGCGTCGGCGGAGGTGAAGCCCTGCTGGGGGATGCCGGTGTACGAGGTCAGCGGGGAGTGCGGGGCCGTCGGGCCCTTGGCCGCCCAGGCGCCGAAGAAGTCGTACGTCATCACGTTGTACCAGTCGAAGGACTGGGCCGCGCCGCCGTAGTCGGCGGCGTCGATCTTGCCGCCGCTGGAGCCGTCCGCGGTGATGGCGGCGGTGACCAGGTTGTTCGCGCCGAACTTGGCGCGCATCGCGTCGGCCATGGTCTTGATCGCGGCCGGGCCGCTGGTGTCACAGGTCAGACCACAGGCGTTGGGGTACTCCCAGTCCAGGTCGATGCCGTCGAAGACATCGGCCCAGCGGGGGTCCTCGACCAGGTCGTAGCAGGACTGGGCGAAGGCGGCGGGGTTCTGGACGGCCTGGCCGAAGCCGCCGGACCAGGTCCAGCCGCCGAAGGACCAGAGGATCTTGATGTGCGGGTACTTGGCCTTCAGCTTGCGCAGCTGGTTGAAGTTGCCGCGCAGGGGCTGGTCCCAGGTGTCGGCGACGCCGTCGACGGACTGGTCGGCGGTGTACGCCTTGTCGTAGTCGGCGTACGCGTCACCGATGGTGCACTTGCCGTTCTGCACGTTGCCGAAGGCGTAGTTGATGTGCGTGATCTTCGCGGCCGTGCCGGACGTCACCAGGTTCTTGACGTGGTAGTTGCGCCCGTAGACGCCCCAGTTGGTGAAGTAGCCCAGGTTGATCTTGTCACCGCCGGGCTGCTCGCCGCCGCCACCGGTGGTGCGTACGGCGGTGGAGGCGGAGGCCGGACCGGTCTGGTCGGCGGTGTCCCGGGCCTGCACGGCGTAGGAGTAGTCGGTGCCGGCGGTCAGGCCGGTGTTGGTGTAGGTCGTGCCGGTGACCGTGGCGACCTTGGCTCCGTCGCGCAGGACGTCGTAGTTCTTGACGCCCTTGTCGTCGGTCGCCGCGCTCCAGCTGAGCTTCACCGAAGTGTCGGTGACGTCGCCGGCGGTGGGCTTGCCGGGTGCGGAGGGCGGGTTGTCACCGGGAACGGTGGGGCCGCCGTCACAGGAGGCGCCGTTCAGCTTGCAGCCCGTGGGGGAGCCGGAGCCGGTGCCGTTGAAGCCGAAGCTGACGCTGGCGCCGGGCGCGACGGTCCCGTTCCAGGAGAGGTTCTTGGCGGTGTAGTGGTTGCCGCTCTTGGTGAGGGCGGCGTCCCAGGCGGAGCCCGCCGCGGTGCCCGAGGGGAAGTCCCACTCGATGGTCCAGGAGGAGAGCGCGGTGGTGCCGGTGTTCTTCACCGTCCACTGGCCCTCGAAACCGGTGCCCCAGTCGGACTTCTTCGTGTACGTGGCGGTGGCCGACGCGGCTGCCGAGGCGGGGGAGGCCAGTCCCACCATCGCGGCCAGCGGCACGACCAGCGCGGTCAGGCCCGCGACGACCTTGGATCTGCCGCTGACGGCGGGCATCCATCTGAATCTGGAACGGCGTTGGGGGGTATCGGTGCTCAACGGTGCTCCTCGGGTGAGGTCCAACAAACGGGGGTGATTCGTGGACTGCAAACCCTGCGCCGCCCTGAGTACGGGTGCTCTCGTACTCACCGCAGTGTGTGTTCGGTGACAGTAGAAAGGTCTGGACCAACCGTCAAGAGGTCTGGACCAAAGATCGAGAGCCCGGTCAGATCCCCAACTCCTGTGCCAGAACGGCCGCCTGGACCCGGCTGCGCAGCTTCAGCTTCCCCAGCAGCCTGCTGACGTGGGTCTTCACCGTGGCCTCCGCCATCGAGAGGCGCAGCGCGATCTCCGCGTTCGACAACCCCTCGCCCAGGCACCCCAGCACCTCGCGCTCGCGCCGGGTGAGCGCCTCCAGCGCCTCCAGCACCGCCGGATCAACCGTGCTCCGTTCGCGTACGGCTCCGCCTCCCGCGCCTGCTCCGGCGAACTCGGCGATCAGCCGGCGGGTCACGGCCGGGGCGATCAGCCCCTCGCCCCGCGCCACCGTCCGTACCGCCTCCAGCAGATCGCGGGCGTCGGTGTTCTTCAGCAGAAAGCCCGAAGCGCCCGCGCGCAGCGCCCCGAAGACGTACTCGTCCAGGTCGAACGTGGTCAGCACGAGGACGTCCGCCAGCTCCTCCGCCACCACCTGCCGGGTCGCCGACACCCCGTCCAGGCGCGGCATCTGCACATCCATCAGGACGAGATCCGGACGGAGTTCACGCGCCAGGCGCACCGCGGCCTCGCCGTCCCCCGCCTCTCCGGCGACCTCGATGTCCGGCGCGCTGGAGAGGATCAGCACCAGCCCCGCGCGCACCGCCGACTGGTCCTCCGCGACCAGTACCCGGATCGTCATTCCCGCATCGTCCTCTCCGTCACGGGCAGTTCGGCCCGCACCCGCCAGATCTTCGCGCCGTCCCCGCCCGGTTCGGCCCCCGCCGCGAACGTCCCGCCGAGCAGCGCCACCCGCTCCCGCATGCCCACCAGGCCCGCCCCCGAACCGGGCGCCGTGGGCCCGGTCCGGCTGCCGAAAACACTGGTCACCTCGACCGTCAGCAGCTCCCCGGTCCGGCCGAGCCGCACCACGACGGGGCCCGGCGCCGCGTGCTTGAGGGCGTTGGTCAGGGACTCCTGCACGATGCGGTACGCGGCCAGCTCGACCGGCGTCGGCAACGCGCCCGCCCCCGGGGCCCGGGCGTCCTCCAGGGTGCAGACGAGCCCGCCGGACGCCCCGTTGGCGTTCGTCTGCTCGACCAGGGCGTCCAGGGCCGCCAGCGTCGGGGCCGCGACCGGGGCCTGGTCCTCGCCGCCCTCCCGCAGAAGCCCGATGAGCCGGCGCATCTCCGCGAGTCCCTCGACGCTGTTCTCCCGGATCACCTTCAGGGCGTTCCGGGAGGTCTCCGGGTCGTCGATGGACAGGGCCGCCGTGGAGTGGATCGCCACGGCGGAGAGGTGGTTGGCCACCATGTCGTGCAGCTCCCGCGCCATCCGGGCCCGCTCGGCGACCACCGCCTGCGTCCGGTCCATCTCGGCGAGCCGCGCGGTCTGGGCGGCGGCCAGCCGGGCGTTGTCGGCGGCGGTGCGATGGCTGCGCACACTGACCCCGGTGAGGGCGGGAACGAAGGAGACCAGCCCGATGACCAGGCCGATCAGCAGCGCCTCGGGCTTACGGAACCAGGCCAGGAAGCCGATCGTGGACGCGACGGTGATCAGGAGCGTGGCCGGCGGGAGGCGGCGGGCGGCGGCCGGGGTGCCGTACAGGACAGCGGCGTACATGACGTCCGTGAACATCAGGATGGTGGCGAGGCTGCCCCGGGTGAACTGGTCCGCGACCAGCGCGAGCACCCCGATCGTCAGTGCCGTGCGCGGGGCGTCGCGGCGCAGCAGCTCGGCCGCGGCCATGGCGGTCAGCGGTACGAGGGTGACCCAGGACGCGGAGAAGGGGTGGCCGCCCTGGGTGTGGAGGCCCAGCAGCCACAGGAGCAGCCCCCCGAGCAGTCCGGAGACGGCGAGGGCCACCGCGTCGCGGTCGGGGCGGATCGAGGTGAGCACCCCTCCATCCAACACGCGCCGCCGCCCCGGGGCCTCCCTTCGCGGGCCGATCCGCGACTACATCGAAGGATGCAGTGCCGTTTCGTCACTGCCGACGACGTGTCCGCGCCCGGCGGCCGGGAGGCTGGAGGGGAACGGGAGGAGAGAGTCGTGATCGCCCTACTGGTCGTGGCCTGCGAGGTCGCATTCTGGGTTCTGCTGGCCGCCGGACTCGCCCTGCGGTACGTCGCGAGGAAACCGAAGCTCGGCGCGGCCGTGCTGCTGTGCGAACCGCTGCTGGAGGTCGTGCTGCTGGTGGTGACGGCCATCGACCTGAAGAACGGGGCCGAGCCGGACTGGAAGCACGGCCTGGCCGCCGTCTACATCGGCTTCACGGTGGGGCTCGGCCACCACACCATCAAGAAGGTGGACGCCTGGGTCGCCCACCGCTGGTTCGACGGCCCGCCGCCGGTCAGGCCGCCGAAGTACGGCACAGCCCGCGCGATCCACGAGTGGCGCACCGCCGCCCGCTGGATCCTCGCGGCGGCGGTCGCCCTGGCCCTGCTCCAGGCGGCGGTCTGGTACGTCGGCCCGGACGGGGCGATCAGCTCGCTGCGGGCCTGGCAGCAGAAGATGGGCATCGTGATCGGGATCAACCTGATCATCGCCGGCAGCTACACGTTCTTCCCCAAGCAGGCTCCCAAGGACGTGGTGACGGACCGCGAGCCGGCCGACCGGCTCTAGGCTCCAGGGCCTACCGCTCGCCGCCCGGCACCCACAGCACGTCCCCGACCTCCTTGTTCGCGCTCCGCGCCAGGATGAACAGGAGGTCGGAGAGGCGGTTGAGGTAGGTGGCGGTCAGGGTGTTCATCGACTCGCCATGCACCTCCAGGGCCGCCCAGGTGGACCGCTCGGCCCGCCGGACCACCGTGCACGCCTGGTGCAGGAGAGCCGCCCCCGGCGTACCGCCCGGCAGGATGAAGCTGCGGAGCTTCTCCAGCTCCTCCAGGAAGCGGTCGCAGTCCGCCTCCAGCTTGTCGATGTAGGACTGCTCGACCCGCAGCGGCGGGTACTTCGGGTCCTCGACCACGGGGGTGCTGAGGTCCGCGCCCACGTCGAAGAGGTCGTTCTGGACGCGCACGAGAACCTTCACCACCTCCTCGGGCAGCTGCCCGAGTGCGACGGCGGTCCCGATCACCGCGTTGGCCTCGTTGGCGTCCGCGTACGCCGAGATCCGCAGATCGGTCTTGGCGGTGCGGCTCATGTCGCCGAGGGCCGTCGTGCCCTGGTCGCCGGTCCGGGTGTAGATGCGCGTCAGATTGACCATGAGGTCAGCGTAGTTATGCTCCGGCCCGCCGGAAGACCCGTGTGCCCACTGTCACGGCCGCGGCGGTGAAACCCGCGGCGACCAGGACCCCGTGGAGCCTGTGCGTCGTGGCGTACGAGCCCGTGCGCCCGAACTCCTGCGGGGTGGAGACGCGCAGGGCCAGGGCGTACGAGAGGGAGGCCGGCGAGAGCGCAGGCACCCCGGTGGAGGCGAAGCCGATCAGGTCCTCAACTACGCGCGGCGCGGAGCCGAATGACGCGTCCCGGTGTGATGTCCGTCATCTGAGACGTGACGCGCATCTCTTCACCGCCCCAGCGCGCCCGACGGGTACTAACCTCCGCCGGAGAGCAATGTGAACCGCCGTGAACAAATGCGCACGGGCGAACAGAAACCAAGGGGTGCGAACGTGGCCAGGAAGCTCGCCGTCATCGGGGCCGGACTCATGGGGTCCGGGATCGCGCAGGTCTCCGCCCAGGCGGGCTGGGACGTCGTGCTGCGGGACGTCACCGACGCCGCGCTGACCCGGGGCCGCGACGGCATCAAGGCCTCGTACGACAAGTTCGTCGCCAAGGGCAAGCTGGAGGCGGCCGACGCCGAGGCCGCGCTCGCCCGCATCACCACGACCACCGACCTCGACGCCGTGGCCGACGCGGACATCGTCGTGGAGGCCGTCTTCGAGAAGCTGGAAGTCAAGCACGAGATCTTCCGCGCCCTCGACAAGGTCGTCGGCGAGCACACCGTCCTCGCCTCCAACACCTCCGCCATCCCGATCACCAAGATCGCGGCCGTGACGGAGCGTCCGGAGCGCGTCGTCGGCGTGCACTTCTTCTCGCCGGTCCCGATGATGCAGCTCTGCGAGCTGGTGCGCGGCTACAAGACCAGCGACGAATCCCTCGCCACCGCACGGGAGTTCGCCGAGTCGGTCGGCAAGACCTGCATCGTCGTCAACCGCGACGTGGCGGGCTTCGTCACCACCCGGCTGATCTCGGCGCTGGTCGTCGAGGCCGCCAAGCTGTACGAGTCGGGCGTTGCGACCGCCGAGGACATCGACACCGCCTGCAAGCTCGGCTTCGGCCACGCCATGGGCCCGCTCGCCACCGCGGACCTGACCGGCGTCGACATCCTGCTGCACGCCACGAGCAACATCTACACCGAGTCGCAGGACGAGAAGTTCGCGGCTCCCGAGCTGATGCGCCGGATGGTCGACGCAGGTGACATCGGGCGCAAGAGCGGGCAGGGCTTCTACACGTACTGATCGGATCCCGCGCGGATCCTGATCGGATCAGCCCTCTCGGCCCCGTCGGCCAACCGCCGCCGGGGCCGGGGGAGCCGGGGATTGTATCCGGCGGTGACCGGCCGCCGACGAACCGGAGTCACTCCACCGAGTGAATTCGGTATCGGTTCGCTTACAGACGGCAACTTCCCCGTCGTTGCGGCAGTCAGTGGTGGCAGAGGCACGGCCGGCGTGACGGCGGATCAGACGGACAGACAGACCGACGGACCTACTACGGAGTATGACCGGGGAGCGCATATGCATATCAGGGGCGACCACGCCGAGCTGGTCGTCGGGGGCCGCCTCGACGTCCGAAGCGCGGCGGACGCCCGTACGGTCCTGCACTCCGCCGTGGACGACGGAGTCGGCGACCTCGTGCTGGACCTGACCGAGCTGGACTCCTGGGACGCCACCGGACTCGGCGTCATCATGGGGGCCCACCGCCGGGCCGGAAGAGCCGGCCGCCGCCTCGTGCTGCGCGGCGTGCCACCGCAGATGCAGCGCCTCCTGGTGGCCACCCGGCTGCACCGCATCCTGGCCATCGAGGGCGGCATCGCCGCGGAGTCGCTGCCGCGCGTCTGAGCAGCCGCCGGGCGGACGGGCGCGGGCGGGCACCGGTGGACGGGCACGGGCATCAGGCACGGAAGTCACGCAATCCTCACCGGAACGTGACGTCCTGGACGGCGTGGCACCCCGGCGCTTCATGAATACTGTGCCAAGGTCTAGGGTTCGGCCGTCCGCCGAATGACAACGAACCCATGGCGGACACCGGACCGGAAGCGACAGCGGGGCGCGTGTGAGGCCGGGAGGGGCAACCGCGCACGACGCGTCTGGGGGACTTTGCGATGGACCCGACACACCGGGCACCCGATGAGTACGGGCAGGGCCACGGCCGTTCCGGCGGCGAGCCCGGCCAACGCCGGCCGTCCCGCGACTCCGGCGGCGCCGACTTCGGCCCGCAGACACCGCAGCAGGTCCGCGTCGTCCAGCTGACGGCCGGTGACCTGCTGCTCACGGTCAACCCCGTCGACGGCAGCGAGGTCGAGGCGATTCCGCCCGGCTCACGACCCGACGCCCCGGTCCGCCGCACCCCCGCCGAACGCGCCGACCACGAACGCGCCGGCGCACCCCCCGTGCCCGCCGGACCGCCCGCCCCGCAGCTGCCGCTCCTGGAGCGCCAGGAGGAGCGCGAGCGCCTGGTCCGCCTGCTGGCGCGCGGCCGCCGCGTCCGCCTCACCGGCCAGCCCGGCTCCGGCCGCAGCGCGCTGCTGGACGCCGTCGCCGCCGCCGACTCCGACCTGGCCCCCGACGGCGTCGTCCGCCTCAACGGCCGCGGCCGCACCGGCGCCGATCTGCTGCACGCCCTCTTCGACACCGTGTACAAGGCCCCGGGCCACCGCCCCGACCGCGACGAACTGCTCGCGCTCGTGAGGTCCATCGGGGCCGTCGTCACCGTCGACGACCTGGAGATCGGGGGAGCGGCCCTCGACGAACTGCTCGCCGCCACCCCCGAGTGCGCCTTCCTGCTCGCCGCCACCACCGACAGCGCCACCCCCGGCGTCGACGCCCACCTGGAGGAGGTGCTCCTCGCCGGCCTCGGCCGCGGCGCCTCGCTGGCCCTGCTGGAGAAGGTCGTCGAGCGCCCCCTCACGGAGGAGGAGCGGAACTGGGCGGGCGACCTCTGGTTCGAGTCCGAGGGCCTGCCGCTGCGCTTCGTCCAGGCCGGGTCGCTCCTCGTCCAGCGCGACCGGCTGCGGGAGACCCCCGAAGCTTTTGACGAGTACGACTACTTCGAGCCACGCGCGGACGACGCGCCCAAGGCCGCCCCCGCACCCGTCGGCGAGGGCATCGACATCCCCCTGCCGAGCCTCGGCGAGGGCGCCGCGCCCGCCGAGCTGCTCGCCTCCCGGCTCAGCGAGGCGGCCCGCGCCACCCTGCGCTTCGCCGTCGCCCTCGGCGGCGAGGTGCCCCACCAGGCCCATCTGCCGGCCCTCGTGGGCGACACCCACGCGGACGCCGCGCTCGGCGAGCTCGCCGGCTGCGGCCTGCTCTCCCCGGCCGGACCGCGCTACCGCCTCGCCGCCGGAGTCCTCGCTCAGCTCGAGGCGGCCGGCTACGAGGACGACGCCGGCACCCACGCCCGTACCGCCGCCCAGCACTACGCCTGGTGGACCTCGCACCCCTCGGTCACCCCGCAGCGCGCCGTCGCCGAGGCCGACGCGATCGTCGCCTCCCTGACCCGGCTGGTCCCGGGCGACGAGGCGGGAGCGGCCAGCGCGGCCGTCCTGCTGGCCCGCGGCGCCTCCCCGGCCTTCGCCGCGGGCCTGGGCTGGGGAGCCTGGGAGCGGGCCCTCAGGATCGGCCAGGAGGCCGCCAGGATCGCCGGCGAGGTCGCCGAGGAGGCCTACTTCCACCACGAGTTGGGCGTCCTCGCGCTCTGCACCGGCAACCCGGGCCGGGCCCGCACCGAGCTGGAGACCTCGATCGGGATGCGCGGCGCGCTCGCCGACAAGTCCGGCGCCGTGGCCGGCCGCCGCGCGCTCGCCCTGGTCGCGGACCGCTCCGGCGACTTCGCCCCTCTCGGCCGGACCCCCTCGGGCGACGAGGTGCCCGCCGTGTTCCAGGAGGCTGCGGGCACGCCGCCGGGCGGGACACCGGGTGCGCCGCTCTTCCTCCGCAACACCGCCGAGGAGGAGCCCACGGTCGTCTCCTCGCTGCCGCCCGGCCCCACCGCGCGCAAGGGCTCCGGCCGCGCCGTACTGGGCGGCGCCCGGCGCAACCTGGCCGCCGCGGGCGCGGGCGCCCTGCTGATCGCGGTGCTCGGCACCGTCGTCACACTCGGCGTCACCTCGGGCGACGGCGACGAGCCGGACAGCCGCAACGTCACCACCGAGCAGACCGCCACCGAGGACGCGACCGACGACGGCCTGCCCGCGGACGAGACGGACGACGGCTCGCCCCCGGCCGACGACCCCACCGGCGAGGCGTCCACGGCCCCGAGCGCCTCGGAGTCGGCGAGCCCCAGCACCTCCGGCTCCCCGTCCCCGAGCGCCTCGTCGTCGGGAGGTACATCCCCTACGGACGAGCCGTCGGACGGGGAGAGCAGCTCCTCCGGCGATCCCTCGCCGAGCGGAAAGCCGACCAAGCCCACCAAGCCGCCGACGACCCCGCCCACCACGCCGCCGACGACTCCGCCCACCGAGACGCCGACGACCCCGCCGACCGAACCGCCGACCGACGACCCGGAGCCGCCCCCGGCGGAGGGCTCCTCCTCGGCGAGCGGCCCGGTGGAATCGGCCTCCGCCCCCGTCGAGTCCGCGAGCGCATCGGAGTCCGACGCGGCGGCCTGAGCGCGCCGGACAACAGTGAGGGGGGGGGGGGGGGGGGGGGGGGGGGGGGGGGGGGGGGGGGGGGGGGGGGGGGGGGGGGGGGGGGGGGGCGGGGGCGGGGGGGG
>NZ_JAFEUF010000108.1 GCF_016901035.1 Streptomyces durocortorensis | reverse complement strand
GACGGCCGGGGCAGCTCGGCGTCGATGAGCGCGAGCAGCTCGTCGATGCCGGCGCCGGTCCTGGCCGAGACCGTGATGGCGTACTTCTCGTTGCGCAGCAGGCGCTGGAGGACCAGAGGGTCCGCCGCGTCCGCCTTGTTGATCACGACGATCTCGCGGACATTGACCGCGCCGACGTCCCGGATGACCTCACGCACCGCGGCGAGCTGCTCCTCCGGCACCGGGTGGGAGCCGTCCACCACGTGGAGGATGAGATCGGACTCGCCGACCTCCTCCATGGTGGAGCGGAACGCCTCGACGAGGTGGTGCGGCAGATGCCGGACGAATCCGACGGTGTCGGCCAGGGTGTAGATGCGGCCGCTCGGCGTCTCGGCCCGGCGGACGGTCGGATCCAGGGTGGCGAACAGGGCGTTCTCCACCAGCACACCGGCCCCGGTCAGGCGGTTGAGCAGCGAGGACTTGCCCGCGTTGGTGTATCCGGCGATGGCGACGGAGGGCACCTTGTTGCGCTTGCGCTCCTGGCGCTTGATCTCGCGGCCGGTCTTCATCTCCGCGATCTCCCGGCGCATCTTCGCCATCTTCTCGCGGATCCGCCGCCGGTCCGTCTCGATCTTGGTCTCACCGGGACCACGGGTGGCCATGCCGCCACCGCCGCTGGAACCGCCGCCGCCCATCTGCCGGGAGAGCGACTGACCCCAGCCGCGCAGCCTGGGCAGCATGTACTGCATCTGCGCGAGCGAGACCTGCGCCTTGCCCTCGCGGGACTTGGCGTGCTGGGCGAAGATGTCGAGGATCAGGGCGGTCCGGTCGACCACCTTCACCTTGACGACGTCTTCCAGGTGGATCAGCTGGCCGGGGCTCAGCTCACCGTCGCAGACGACGGTGTCGGCACCGGATTCGAGCACGATGTCGCGCAGCTCCAGCGCCTTGCCCGAACCGATGTACGTCGCCGGGTCGGGCTTGTCGCGCCGCTGGTACACCGCGTCCAGCACCTGCGCGCCCGCCGTCTCGGCGAGTGCGGCGAGCTCCGCGAGCGAGATCTCCGCGTCGCGCACCGTCCCCGAGGTCCAGACGCCCACCAGCACCACGCGCTCCAGGCGCAGCTGGCGGTACTCGACCTCGGTGACGTCCTCGAGCTCGGTGGAGAGCCCGGCCACGCGTCGCAGCGCGGCACGCTCGGAGCGGTCCAGCTGGGCGCCGTCCCGGGCTCCGTCGATCTCGTGGCTCCAGGCGACGTCCTCTTCCATCAGGGCGTCGGCCCGGCGGGCCTCGGTGAGGCTCTCGGTGGTGTTCTCCGTGGCGCTCTGCGCGTCCTGCGCGTCCTGGGGAAGGGAAGAAGAGGAGGTCATTGGATCCTTACGTCGATAGAAGTCTTTACGTCAGTCACAACGTGTGATCTTCCCGGATGATTCCCCTCGGGGAACTCCGGTGCGGTCCGCCGCGCGGACGCGTCGATAGTGGCACGGCCCCGCCGGGCCCGTCACGCGGGTTTCGCGCTGCTCCAGTCCGGGTGCCCGGGCATCGGCGGCGTCTTCTTCCCGTACAGCCAGCCGTCGAAGAAGGCGGTCAGGTCCCGTCCGGCGATCCCGGAGGCGAGCCGGGTGAAGTCCGCGGTGGTCGCCGTGGAGTCCCGGTGCACCCGGACCCAGGTGCGTTCCAGCCGGTCGAAGGCGGCCTCGCCGATCTCCTGGCGCAACGCGTAGAGCACCAGGGCGCTGCCGTCGTACATCACCGGGCGGAACAGGCTGAGCTTCTGCCCCGGGGCCGGGCCGTCCGGGTGCGCCGGAGGGCCGCCGTCCGCGCGCCAGCCGTCGGAGAGCTTGTACGCCTGGCGCATGCGCCGCTCCAGGGTTCCGCCGCCGTTCTCCTCGGCGTAGCGGGCCTCGTACCAGCTGGCGTGCCCCTCGTTCAGCCACAGATCGGACCAGCTCGCGGGGGAGACGCTGTTGCCGAACCACTGGTGGGCCAGCTCGTGGATCATCACCGAGTCGACGTACCACTCGGGATAGGCGGGCTCGGTGAAGAAGGACTTCCCGAACAACGACAGCGTCTGGGTCTCCAGGGCGAACCCGATGGGGCTGTCGGCGACGAGCACCCCGTACGTCTCGAAGGGGTAGCGGCCGACCTGCCGCTCCATCCACTCCAGCTGGGCCGGGGTCTTCGTCAGCCAGGGCTCCAGCTTCTTCCGGTCGGCGGCCGGGACGACGTCGCGCACCGGCAGCCCGTGCGGTCCGGTGCGGTGGGCGACGGCGGAGCTGCCGATGGAGACCTGGGCCAGCTCGGTGGCCATGGGGTGTTCGGTGCGGTACGTCCAGGTGGTCGAGGAGCCGTGCCGGGTCTTGCCCACGGGCAGGCCGGCCGCGACCGCCGTCAGCTTGTGCGGGGCGGTGACGCGGAAGGTGAAGTACGCCTTGTCCGAGGGGTGGTCGTTGCTGGGGAAGACGCGGTGGGCGGCGTCGGCCTGGTTGGCCATGGCGAGCCCGTCGGCGGTACGGACCCAGCCGCCGTCGTCCCCGGATCCGCTCGGGTCGCTGGTGTGCCGGACGGTGATGTTCAGCGGTACGCCCGCGGGGAGGCGGCGGGGTGCCTGGAGGACGAGGTCCTCCCTCTTGCTGCCGAAGTCGACGCTCTGCCCGTTGACCTCGACGCCGTGGACGGTGCCCCGGGCGAAGTCGAGGTTGATCCGGTCCAGCGGGGCGGTGGTGCGGGCGCGGATCTTGGTGACGGCGTCCAGGGGCTTGGTGTTGGAGCCGTGGTAGGTGAAGGCGATGTCGTACGCGAGTACGTCGTATCCGGGGTTGCCCAGCTCGGGGAAGAGCCGGTCGCCGATGCCCAGGGGCTCGGCGGCGGGCTGGGCGGCGGCGACGAGGGTGGCCGAGGCGGTCGCCAGCAGGGCGGCGCGCAGGCGGCGGGTCAGGAGCGGCATGGACTACCGCTATCAGCGCCGGGCCGCCCGACCGGGGAGCCGCGCGCCGCGCCACCCGAACGAGGACGAGTGGTGCGGGGCGGCTCAGCCCGTCGGGGCCGGGTGCTGCGCGCGGCTGACGTCGTAGACCCCGGCGACATCGCGCATGGCGCGCATCAGACCGGGAAGACCCGCCGCGTCGGGGAGCTGGAGGGTGTAGGTGTGGCGGACCCGCTGCTCGCTGGGCGGCTCCACGGTGGCGGAGACGATCGCCGCCTCGGCGGTGGCGATGGCCTCGGTGAGGTCGGCCAGCAGCCGGGGGCGGCCGAAGGACTCGGCGACCAGGGTGACCCGGCAGCCCGCCTCGGACTCCCGGCCCCCGGCGTCCGCCCAGCGGGCCCCGACCGGGGCGCGGCCGATGTCCCGCATCTCAGCGGCGGCGGAGCACTCGCGGCGGTGGACGGTGACCGCGCCGCCCCGGACGACGAAGCCGGTCAGCTCGTCGGGGGGCACCGGCGTACAGCAGCCGGCCAGGCGTACCGGCGCGCCCGGCCCCTCGACGACGACGCCCGTGGTCCGCGGGCCGGACCGGGTGCGCGGCGGGGCGGTGGCCCCCGGAGCCTCGCGTTCCGAGGGGGCCGGGGCGTCGGCGGGCTCGCCCTGGGTGCCGGGTCCGGCCGCCTCCACGGTCTCCGGGTCGGGCTTCGCCTCGTCGGGGTGGTCGGTGAGCCAGCCGGTGATCGCGATCCGGGCGGCGGGGGTGCGGACGTGGTCGAGCCAGTCGGGCGAGGGGCCGGAGGCGGTGTCCTGGGCGAGCAGCGGCTGCACGGTGTCGCCGTCGCTGAGGACGGTGCTCAGGGTGGCGAGGCGGCCGTTGACCCGGGCGCCGATGGCGGTGTGGGCCCGGTCGCCGTACTGCGCGTAGGCGGCGTCGACGCAGCTGGCCCCGGCGGGCAGCCCGAGGGTGCCGCCGTCGGTGCGGAACACGGTGATCTCGCGGTCCTGGGCGAGGTCGTCGCGCAGGGTGGTCCAGAAGGTGTCGGGGTCGGTGGCGGACTCCTGCCAGTCCAGCAGCCGGGAGAGCCAGCCGGGCCGGGTCGGGTCGGCGCGCTCGTCGGACGGCTCGGTCTGCGGGGCCGAGGCGTGGTCCTGGGCGTAGGGGTTGCCCAGCGCGACGACGCCCGCCTCGGCGACCTTGTGCATCCGGTGCGTACGGATGAGGACTTCGGCGACGGCGCCCTCGGGGCCGACGACGGCGGTGTGCAGCGACTGGTACAGGTTGAACTTGGGGGCGGCGATGAAGTCCTTGAACTCGGAGATCACCGGGGTGAAGCAGGTGTGCAGCTCGCCGAGGACGGCGTAGCAGTCGGCGTCCTGGGCGACGAGGACGAGCAGCCGGCCGAAGTCGGTGCCGCGTAGTTCGCCGCGTTTCCTGCGGACCCGGTGCACGGAGACGAAGTGGCGTGGCCTGATGAGGACTTCGGCGCTGATGCCGGCGTCGCGCAGGGTGTGCGTCACGTTGCCGGCGATGGTTTCGAGAGGGTCGTCGGGGCCCGTCGCGGCGGCGATCAGTGCGCGGGTCTCCTCGTACTCCTCGGGGTGCAGGATCGCGAAGACCAGGTCCTCCAGCTCGGTCTTGAGCGCCTGCACGCCGAGCCGTTCGGCGAGCGGGATGAGGACGTCCCGGGTGACCTTGGCGATCCTGGCCTGCTTCTCGGGGCGCATCACGCCGAGCGTGCGCATGTTGTGCAGCCGGTCCGCGAGCTTGATCGACATGACGCGGACGTCGTTGCCGGTGGCGACGAGCATCTTGCGGAAGGTCTCCGGTTCGGCGGCGGCGCCGTAGTCGACCTTCTCCAGTTTGGTCACGCCGTCGACGAGATAGCAGACCTCGTCACCGAACTGCTCCTTGACCTGATCGAGCGTCACTTCCGTGTCCTCGACGGTGTCGTGGAGCAGGGAGGCGGTGAGCGTGGTGGTCTCGGCCCCCAGCTCGGCGAGGATCAGGGTGACGGCCAGCGGATGCGTGATGTACGGCTCGCCGCTCTTGCGCATCTGGCCGCGGTGCGAGGACTCCGCGAGGACATAGGCCCGGTGCAGAATGGTCAGGTCGGCGTCGGGGTGGTGCGCGCGGTGCGCCTCGGCGACATGGCCGATGGCGTCGGGCAGCCGGTCGCGGGAGACCGGGCCGCGCAGTGCCACCCGGCCCAGTCTGCGCAGATCGATCCGGGGGCGGCTCCGCCTGCGAAGGGGAGCGCCCGGATCGGCGGCCTCTGCACTCATGGGCACCTCCGGCGACTCGACCGGCGGGGCGAGGGCTGGATGCGCCTCGGGGCCGGTGCTTGATGCTATCGAGCCCACCACGTGGCGCAGTCCAGCTCTCGCCCAGCGTGAAACGGATCACCCATTCGAGCGAAGCCCGGACCGATCACCGTTTCGAGCGAGCAGTGCCTCAGAGGGCGGCGAGCCGTTCCGTACGAGGCGTCAAGCCATTCCTCAGGCGGTTTCGAGCCAGGACGGCTCGATGACGCCTTCGGCGACGATCACGGCGGGCCCGGTCATGTCGACCGCGCCGTCGGGGTGCTCGGTGATGACGAGGGTGCCGCCGGGGAGGTCCACCCGGTACGTGACGGGGAGGCCGGTCGCGGCGGGGTCGGCGCCGTCCCTGCGGGCGGTGGCGACGGCGACCGCGCAGGCTCCGGTGCCGCACGAGCGGGTCTCGCCGGAGCCGCGCTCGTGGACGCGCATGCCGACGTGGCGCGGGCCCCGGTCGACGACGAATTCGACGTTGACGCCCTCGGGGTAGACGGCCTCGGGCGCGATGGGCGGGGCGGCGAGCAGGTCGCCGGCGTGGTCCAGGTCGTCGACGAAGGCGACCGCGTGCGGGTTGCCCATGTTGACGTTGCGGGCGGGCCAGCTGCGGCCGCCGACCGTCACCGTGACGCTCGCCTCGGGCAGCAGGGCGCGTCCCATGGAGACGGTGATGTCGCCGTTCTTGGCGAGGTGCACGCGCTTGGGGCCGCCCCGGGTGGCGACGGTGAGGTCGCCCTCCTCGACGAGGCCGGCGCGCTGGAGGTAGTGGGCGAAGACACGCACGCCGTTGCCGCACATCTCGGCGATCGAGCCGTCCGCGTTGCGGTAGTCCATGAACCACTCGGCCCCGTCCGCCATGGACCGCGCCTCGGGGTGCGCGGCGGAGCGCACGACGTGCAGCAATCCGTCGCCGCCGATGCCGGCCCGGCGGTCGCAGAGCCGGGCGACCAGGGCCGCGGGCAGCGTGAGGGAGTTGTCCGGGTCCGGGACGATCACGAAGTCGTTCTCGGTGCCGTGACCCTTGAGGAAGGCGATCTGCGAGGTGCTCACACGCCAACTGTACGAGGCGGCGCCGACAGCCCGCACGAGCGGCCCGGCCGTGCGAGAGCCCCGTACGCGCCTCGCTGCGTCGCCGTCGGCGCAGAGGGCCGCCCACGGGCGCGTCGAGGGCTCGTCGCGCGGGTCCGCGGCCGTCAGCGCAGGCGGGCCACGCGCCAGACGGCGAGGGCCACCAGGGCGAGGCCGGTCACGGCGTACAGCGCGATCACCCGCCAGTCGGGGCGGTCGCCCGAACCGCGGGAGGGCAGTCCGGGCCAGGTGTGCCCGACGCGGCGGGCCGCCATCATGCCCCAGCCGGCCGCGCAGCAGCTGATCAGGAGCCCCAGCATGGCGACGATGGCGCCACCGTCACCGAACTCGAAGGCGAGCGGGAAGGCGAACATCAGGGAGCCGACCGCGGCCAGCATGACGATGGGGGCGAGCTGCCAGATCCGCAGCTTGCCGGTGGGCCGCAGCTCGACCTCGACCTCGGGGGTCACGTCCTGCTCGTCGGGCCCGTCGGGGCTCAGTCGTCCCGCGGTCTCCCGCGGTGACGGCACGTCGTGCTCTGTGTCGCGCTGCTCCGTGTCGCGAGGGCCGGCCTCCATCGCCACGCGCCCTCCCAACTCGGACTCCACTGGTGGATCGATGCTCGATGATGGCACGGTCGCGGGCGCCGAATTGACGGGCGGAGCTTCCCGATGCCATCACGTGATCAGGCTGTGACCGCTCGTTCGACCAACGTCAGCGCCCGGTGCGGGAGTTCCCCCCGGTCACGGTGTCCGCCGCCGAGCCACACGACACGCGGGTCGCGGCGGAACCACGAGTCCTGACGGCGGGCGAAGCGCTTCGTGGCGCGCACGGTCTCGGCCCGCGCATCGTCCTCGCCGCACTCCCCCGCGAGCGCCGCGAGGATCTGCTGGTAGCCGAGGGCCCGGGAGGCGGTGAGGCCCTCACGCAGCCCGGACGCCTCCAGGGCGCGCACCTCGTCCATGAGCCCGGCCTCCCACATCCGGTCGACGCGCAGGGCGATGCGCTCGTCGAGTTCGGGGCGGTCCACGTCGACGCCGATCTGGACGGCGTCGTAGACCGGCTCGTCGCCGGGAAGGTTGGCGGTGAAGGGCTTGCCGGTGATCTCGATGACTTCGAGGGCGCGGACGATACGGCGGCCGTTGCTCGCCAGGATGGACCGGGCGGCTTCCGGGTCGGCGGCGGCGAGCCGCGCGTGCAGGACGCCGGAGCCGCGCTCGGCCAGCTCCGCTTCGAGGCGGGCGCGCACCTCGGGGTCCGTACCGGGGAACTCCAGGGCGTCGATGGCGCCCTTCACGTACAGCCCGGAACCGCCGACCAGGATCGGCGTACGCCCCTCGGCGAGCAGCCGGTCGATCTCCCGGCGGGCCAGGCGCTGGTACTCCGCGACGCTGGCGGCCTCGGTGACGTCCCAGATGTCCAGCAGGTGGTGCGGCACGCCGTCGCGCTCGGGGAGCGTCAGCTTGGCGGTGCCGATGTCCATGCCCCGGTAGAGCTGCATGGAATCGGCGTTGATCACCTCGCCGCCGAGCCGTTGGGCGAGAAAGACCCCCAGATCCGATTTTCCGGCCGCTGTGGGGCCTACGACGGTGATGACGCGGGGGGCGGGAGGGCGAGGGGTCACCGGGACAGTCTCCCAAATATCCGGGCCCTCCCTAACACACCGGGTGTCGACAGGGGCACGGCCGAGCACGGAGAGCGACGGCAAGGATGCGCCACGGAAGCGCCGAAGGGCGAGTAAGAACGGCAGGAACGGACAGGTGACGGACAATGGGGGCGGGAGAACGCTCCCGCGACGACAGTCCTCACTGCACGGAAGGTGACCCAATGGGGTTCCTGGACAACCTGAAGGCCAAGCTGGGGCCGGCCAAGGACAAGGTCGGCGACCTCGCGCAGCAGCACGGGGGCAAGATCGAGCAGGGCCTCGACAAGGCCGCGCGCACGGTCGACCAGAAGACCAAGGGCAAGTACAGCGACAAGATCGACTCGGGTACGCGCAAGGCCAAGGAGGCCGTGGACAAGCTGGGGCAGAAGGACGGCGGCACGCCTGGAACCCCCGGCACTCCGGGTACACCTGGTACCCCCGGCGCTCCGGGTACGCCCGGGAGCACCCCTGGCAACACGCCTCCTCCGCCGCCGGTCCGTTCAGGACCTGCGTGTTCAGAACCGGTCTGGACCTGCCTGTCGGAAGGAACCGGCCTGGACCTGACCGCCAGAACCGGTCTCTTCAGGACCAGGCGGCGACGGTGTAGCCCACGCCGTAGGGGGCGTCCTCGTACAGCAGGCGACCGGCGAGCCCTGCCTCCCTCGCGGCGCCGCCCAGCAGCTGCCAGGAGGCCCGCCCCGCCGCCTTCAGTTCGTGGGCGAGCGTCGCGTCGAGCGCGGCGATGGCGTCCAGGTCCGCGGAGCCGAGCGCCTCGGTGGCCCGGGCGTCGAACGCGGCGGCCCGCTCGTCGAGGTAACCGGGCGCCTTGAGGGTGCGGCAGGCGCTGCCGTCGCCCATCACCAGGAGCGCGACCCGGTCGGTGCGTGCGGCGACGGCGCGGCCGGCCTCCGCGCAGTCCACCGGGGCCGCGGTCTGCAGAAAGGCGAGCCCTTCCACGGGAGCGGCCGCCCAGCGGGCCCGGCCGAGCAGCCAGGCGCCCACCGTGAGGGACTGCGGCAGCGGGCGGCCCGCCGTCGTGTCCCCGTCGGGTGCGTGCCCGAGCGTCACGTCGAGGTCCACGCCGATGCCCCGGAAGGAACCGTGCGCGCCGGGCGGGTAGGGCCCGACGGTCGGGTGCGCGCCCGGCTCGGACGGCTCGTCGCCGGGCCCCACGACGACGAGCAGGTCCGGTCGCGCGGCGGCGAGCACGCCCACGGCGTCGAGGCACGCGTCCCGTGCGGCGTCGAGCTCGGGGGCGGCCCCGGCGGCGACCTCGGGCACCAGGAGCGGCGGGCAGGGGCACACGGCGGCGGCGACAAGCATGCCGGTCAGCGTACTGCCGGGGGCCGGGAGCCGAGGCCGGAGGTGCCCAGGCCTGGGCCGGGTGCCCAGGCCGGAGGCCCGGGAACCGAGCCCTCAGCCGATGCCGCAGGCCGGGGCCGTGGCCGCCGGGAGCGGGTCCGGGGCGCCGATGCCGGGGAGACCCAGCATCACTCCGGCAGGCTTGGCGGCGGCCTCCGTGGTGCGCTTCTCCCATGCGTCGCCCGCGCGGGTGGACCGTACGGCGAGCGGCGTGCCCTCGGCGAGCAGGTGGTGCGGGGCGGCGTAGGTGATCTCGACGGTCACCACGTCGCCCGGGCGCACGGCCTTCTCGGGCGGGGTGAAGTGGACCAGCCGGTTGTCGGGGGCGCGGCCGGAGAGGCGCTGCGTGGCGCCGTCCTTGCGGCCCTCGCCCTCCGCGACCATGACGTCCAGGGTGCGGCCGACCTGTTTCTTGTTCTCGTCCCAGGAGATCTGCTCCTGGAGGGCGGACAGGCGCATGTACCGCTCCTGGACGACCTCCTTGGGGATCTGGCCGTCCATGTCGGCGGCGGGTGTCCCGGGCCGCTTCGAGTACTGGAACGTGAACGCGTTGGCGAACCGCGCCTCGCGGACCGCGTGCATCGTCTGCTCGAAGTCCTCCTCGGTCTCGCCGGGGAAGCCCACGATGATGTCGGTGGAGATGGCGGCGTCCGGCATGGCGGCGCGCACCTTCTCGATGATCCCCAGGAAGCGTTCCTGGCGGTAGGAGCGACGCATCGCCTTCAGGATGGTGTCCGAGCCGGACTGCATCGGCATGTGGAGTTGCGGCATCACGTTGGGCGTCTCGGCCATGGCGGCGATGACGTCGTCGGTGAAGTCGCGGGGGTGCGGCGAGGTGAAGCGGACGCGCTCCAGGCCCTCGATCTTCCCGCAGGCGCGCAGCAGCTTGGAGAAGGCCTCGCGGTCGCCGATGTCGGAGCCGTACGCGTTCACGTTCTGGCCGAGCAGGGTGATCTCGGAGACGCCCTCGGCGACCAGGGCCTCGATCTCGGCCAGGATGTCGCCGGTACGGCGGTCCTTCTCCTTGCCGCGCAGGGCCGGGACGATGCAGAAGGTGCAGGTGTTGTTGCAGCCGACGGAGATGGAGACCCACGCGGCGTAGGCGGACTCGCGGCGGGTGGGCAGCGTGGAGGGGAAGGCCTCCAGGGACTCGGCGATCTCGATCTGCGCCTCTTCCTGGATGCGGGCGCGCTCCAGGAGGACCGGCAGCTTGCCGATGTTGTGGGTGCCGAAGACCACGTCGACCCAGGGGGCCCGTTTGACGATGGTGTCGCGGTCCTTCTGCGCGAGACAGCCGCCGACCGCGATCTGCATCCCGGGGCGCTTGGTCTTCATGGGCGCGAGGCGGCCGAGGTTCCCGTACAGCTTGTTGTCGGCGTTCTCCCGTACCGCGCAGGTGTTGAAGACGACGACGTCGGCGTCGCCGTCGGAGCCTTCGGGGGCGCGGACGTAACCGGCGCCCTCCAGGAGACCCGACAGCCGTTCGGAGTCGTGGACGTTCATCTGGCACCCGTAGGTGCGCACCTCGTAGCTCTTCTGGACGTCCACTGCTTCGCTCCGGTTGCCGCTGCTCATGGGACAAGGGTAGGCGGTTGCCCGGCGGCTCCTTCCCGTCCCCCGGCCAGGCTTCCGCCGACGCGCCCGCTGTGGCCCGGGCCTCACGGGGAAGCCTGGTCAGGTGGGCGGGTGAGCTGGCAGGATCGCGCGCATGTTCCACGCTCTGTCCCGATTCGGCCGCCGGCGCACCCTGCAGACGGGCGCCGTCCTCGCGGTCGTGCTCGGGCTGCTCGTGTGGTGGCTGCAGCCCCAGGGCGACGAGGGGGATCCGAGCGGTCCGCTCACCTTCTCCACCGGCGTGCCCAGCGGCGTCTACCAGCGGTACGGGGAGCGGCTGGAGGGCGCGCTCGCCAAGGACATGCCGGAGGTGTCCATACGGCTGCGGACCAGCGAGGGGTCGCAGCAGAACCTCGCCCGGGTGGCGACGGGCGAGGCGGACTTCACCATCGCGACCGCCGACGCCGTGGCCACCTATCTGCGCGACGGCAGGCCGGGGGCCCAGCGGCTGCGCGGCTGCGTCCGGCTGTACGACGACTACGTCCAGCTGGTCGTCCCCCGCGACTCCGACATCCAGAAGGCCTCGGACCTGCGGGGCAAGCGGGTGGGCGTCGGCCAGGAGGGTTCCGGGGTGCGGCTGGTCGCGGACCGGCTGCTGACGGCGGCGGGGCTCGACCCGGCCGAGGACATCACACCGGTGCCGGTGGGCATCGACACCATGCCCGTACGGCTGACGCAGGGCCGGCTCGACGCCTTCTTCTGGTCGGGCGGGCTGCCGACCGCGGCCGTGCAGGAGCTGTCGGAGCGCTTCGAGATCCGGCTGGTGCCGCTGGAGGCCGGCCTGGTCGCGAAGCTGCAGGCGTCGACCGGTCCCACCCGCTTCTACCGGTCGGCCATGATGCCCGCCGACGCCTATCCGCAGGCCCAACAGGGTCAGGCGGTGCCCACGGTCGCCGTCGCCAACCTGCTCGTCACGACGGACCGTACGGACGCGGCCATGACCGAGGCCTTCACCCGGACGGTGATCAACACCCGGGACCGGATCGGCCGCGAGGTCCACTCGGCGCAGCTGGTGGATCTGCGGACGGCGATCTACACGGATCCGCTGGACGTGCACGACGGGGCGAAGGACTACTACCGCTCGGTGAAGCCCTGAAGTCCTCAAGTCCTGAAGTCCTCAAGTCCTGGAGTCCTCAAGTCCTGGAGTCCTGAAGCCCTGACGGCTCCTCGTCGGGAGTGCGGTGTCCCCCCGCCCGTGGATCTCAGCCGGCCTGCCGTTCGCGGGGCACCGAGACGGTCACCCGGAGGCCGTGCGGTGCGTGGTGCTCGTACGCGATCGAGCCGCCGCCCGCAGCGAGCAGCACCCTCGAGATGGAGAGGCCGAGGCCCGACCCGCTGACGTTCTGGTGGCGGGTGCTGCGCCAGAAGCGGTCCCCGACGCGTTCCAGCTCCGCTTCCGTGAGGCCGGGCCCCCGGTCGGCGACCACGACGGTCGTCGCGTGGGTTCCGGCGGTGACCGTGACGGTGACGTCCTCGCCGGCGGGGGTGAACTTCAGGGCGTTGTCGATCACCGCGTCCAGTGCGCTGGAGAGCGCCACGGGGTCGGCCCACGCGGTGGCCGCCGGGGCTCCGTCCAGGGTGAGCCGCACGCCCTCCCGGTCCGCCATCGGGCGCCAGGAGGCGACCCGCTCGGCGGTGAGCGGGACGATGTCGATCAGCTGGAGGTCCGCCTCGGCGTGCTCGGCCAGCGCGAGGTCCAGGAGGTCGTCGAGGACCCGGGCCAGCCGCTTGCCCTCGGTGCGTACGGCGGCGATCTCCTCGCTGTCCTCGGGCAGTTCCAGGGCGAGCAGCTCGATGCGCAGAAGCAGCGCGGCGAGCGGGTTGCGGAGCTGGTGCGAGGCGTCGGCGACGAAGGCGCGCTGCTGTTCCAGCACGTCCTCGACGTTGTCCGCCATCTCGTTGAAGGAGCGGGCCAGGTGTCTGAGTTCCGGCGGCCCGGCGGAGGCGGCGACGCGGGAGCGCATACGGCCGCCGGCGATGTCGCGGGTGGCCGCGTCCAGGGTCCGTACGGGCAGCAGCACCCAGCCGGTGAGCCGGACCGCCGCGCCGACCGCCACCAGCAGGGCCAGGGCTTCGCCGAGGCCGATGAACAGCCAGGTCCGCAGGGTCCGGGAGCGCATCTCGCCGGTGGGCGAGTCGATGACGACCACGGCGACGACGTCGCCGTCGCGCACCACGGGCGAGGCGACGACGACGCGGCCGTCGCGCCAGGGCCAGACCTGTGGCGGGTCGTGCGAGCGGCGGCCGAGCAGCGCCTCGTTGAACGCCGTGCGCCCCTCGCCCTCGACGGGCAGGGTCCAGAAGCCGGGGGCCTTGGCCAGGGCCCGGTCGTCCCGGAAGAAGACGCCGGCGCGGATGTCGTACACCGAGGCGTAGACCTCCAGGTCGGTCTGGAGGGTGCGGCGGCGCTCCTCGCTGTCCGGGGAGGTGTCGGTGATGGACTGCGCGAGGGCGGCGAAGCGTGCGGTGTCGTCGATCCGGTCGATCACCAGGCGCTGCTGCTCGGCGGCGGCGACGCTGATCGCGAGCGGGATGCCGAGGGTGACCAGGACGGCGGCCATCAGGACGATGAGCAGCGGGAGCAGGCGGGAGCGCACCGGGAGACGTACCCGCCGGTTACGCGGACGGCGCGACGAGCCGGTAGCCGACGCCCCGCACGGTCTCGATCAGGGCGGGCAGCCGCAGCTTGGAGCGCAGGGAGGCGACGTGGACCTCCAGGGTGCGTCCGGTCCCCTCCCAGCTGGTGCGCCAGACCTCGCTGATGATCTGCTCGCGGCGGAAGACGACGCCGGGGCGCTGGGCGAGGAGGGCCAGCAGGTCGAACTCCTTGCGGGTGAGCTGGACTTCCTCGCCGTTCACGCTGACCCGTCGGGTCGGCAGCTCGATGGCGACCGGTCCGAGGCGCAGGGCGGCGACGGGGGTCGGCGCGGTGTCCTCGCCGCTGGAGGTGCGCCGGGCGACCGCGTGGATACGGGCGAGCAGCTCGCCGGTGTCGTACGGCTTGGTGACGTAGTCGTCCGCGCCGAGGTTGAGTCCGTGGATGCGCGAGCGCACGTCGGCGCGGGCGGTGACCATGATGACGGGGGTCGCGGTGCGCTTGCGGATCTTGCCGCACACCTCGTAGCCGTCCTGGTCGGGCAGGCCGAGGTCGAGCAGGATCACCCCGAAGGGCTCCTTCTCGGCGGGCAGCAGCGCGCGCAGCGCCTCTTCGCCGTTGCGGGCGTGCTTCACCTGGAATCCGTGCCGGGCGAGCACGGCGGACAGGGCCGCCGCGACATGGTCGTCGTCCTCGACGAGCAGCAGTCTCATGGCCCTCCTCTCCGTGTCTCCCGGGGCCGTCCGGCTCCTCGGGCTCATGGGTGCAACCGTTGCACGGTGTCACCGGGTGTTATCTCACGTCCCACCCTGTTCCACCCGGGAGATTTTCCTGGTGGTCTCCCGTTCATCGACGCTTCGCGTCGACCTCGCACAAGGCATCCACGCCGATGAACGGCACACCAGTCAAGAGTCTGCCGGTTACAGCAGGGTTTCCGTTATGCACCCGGTACGCCCCCGGGGTGGCGCGTGGCGTCCTGTTCACGCGGAGTGTCCGGTTGCCGCCGGATCGTTATGCTCAATTTCCGCTCAGATGTAATGACGTTGGTAGCACTGCGTCATTAGTGTCCTTCTTCAACCGAGGAGGACGGAGCAAGAAGCCGATGAGCGGAGTTTCAGTGACCAAGGACGCCGAGGATGCCGCGCCCGCGGCGAACGACCTGGTCGTACTGAGCGACGTCAACAAGCACTTCGGCGCGCTGCATGTGCTCCAGGACATCGACCTGACCATCGCCCCTGGCGAGGTCGTGGTCGTCATCGGGCCTTCCGGGTCCGGCAAGTCCACGCTGTGCCGCACGATCAACCGCTTGGAGACGATCGATTCGGGAGCGATCTCGATCGACGGCAAGCCCCTGCCCCAGGAGGGCAAGGAGCTGGCCAGGCTGCGTGCCGACGTGGGCATGGTCTTCCAGTCGTTCAATCTCTTCGCACACAAGACGGTGCTGGAGAACGTCATGCTGGGCCAGATCAAGGTCCGCAAGGCCGACAAGAAGGCGGCGGAGGAGAAGGCCCGGACCCTGCTCGACCGGGTGGGCGTCGGCGTACAGGCCGACAAGTACCCGGCGCAGCTCTCCGGTGGCCAGCAGCAACGCGTCGCGATCGCACGAGCCTTGGCGATGGACCCGAAGGTCATGCTCTTCGACGAGCCCACGTCGGCGCTCGACCCGGAGATGATCAACGAGGTCCTCGAAGTCATGCAGCAGCTGGCCAGGGACGGGATGACGATGATCGTCGTCACCCACGAGATGGGCTTCGCCCGTTCCGCCGCCAACCGCGTCGTGTTCATGGCGGACGGGAAGATCGTCGAAGAGGCGACCCCCGACCAGTTCTTCAGCAACCCGCGCAGCGACCGGGCCAAGGACTTCCTGTCGAAGATCCTTCACCACTGACGACAACGACCTCCGACCTAAGGATTGTTCACATGAAGCTCCGCAAGTCGGCCGCCGTCGCGGCCATCGCCGTCCTCGCCCTGACCGCGACCGCGTGTGGTGGCAAGGAGGGCTCCGCCGGTGACAAACCGGGCGGCACCCAGCCGGGCGCCTCCGGCGCCCCCGAGCTGCCCAAGTACACCGCCGCCACGGACGTCTCCCTCGACTCCCCGGTCTTCAAGAAGGCCAAGGAGCGCGGCAAGCTGGTCATCGGCGCCAAGGCCGACCAGCCGTACCTCGGCTTCGAGGACCAGGCGACCAAGGAGCGCTCGGGCTTCGACATCGAGATCGCCAGGATGGTCGCGGCCGACCTCGGCTTCTCGGAGAAGCAGATCGAGTGGAAGACGGTCGACTCCGGCGTCCGTGAGACGGCCATCTCCAAGGGCCAGGTCGACTACTACGTCGGCACCTACACGATCAACGACGAGCGTAAGAAGCAGGTCGGCTTCGCCGGTCCGTACTACAAGGCCGGCGCGGACCTCCTGGTGCGCGAGGACGAGAAGTCGATCACCGGCAAGGACTCGGTGAAGGGCAAGAAGGTCTGCTCGATCGTCGGCTCCACGCCGCTGCAGGAGATCAAGAAGCCCGAGTACGGCGCGAGCGTCGTGGAGCTGGCCAAGTACTCCGACTGCGTGCAGCAGCTGCTGACCAAGCAGGTCGACGCCGTCACCACCGACGACTCGATCCTCAAGGGCTACGCCGCGGCCAACAAGGGCAAGCTCAAGGTCGTCGGCAAGCCGTTCACCGACGAGCCCTACGGCGTCGGCCTGAACAAGGACGACAAGGTGCTCCGCGAGGCCATCAGCAAGTCGCTGGAGGACCGCGTCAAGGACGGCACGTACAAGAAGATCTACGAGGCCACCCTCGGCCTGTCCGGCTCGGACTTCGTCGACCCGCCGGCCATCGAGCGTTACTGACGCCCCCGGGCGCCCGGCACTGTCGGGCGCCCCGGTGCCGACCCCCGTCACGCCGCCCCGCGAGTGACCCGGGCGTCCCGTACGCCGCCGCCGTCCGCCTCTCCCCGGGGACGGCGGGTGTAGGGGGCGCTCCTTCCCCTGCCCCGATGCCGATGACCGCCGACGCGGAGACCTCATGAACGTACTGCTCGACAATTTCCCAGCGTTCCGCGACGGCTTCATAGGAACTGTGTCGATCACCGCCGTCAGCTCGCTGATCGCCCTGGTTCTCGGTGTCGTCGTCGCGGGATTCCGCGTCTCGCCGGTGCCGCCGCTGCGGTACTTCGGCACCGCGTGGGTGACGCTGATGCGCAACACCCCGCTGACGCTGCTCTTCCTGATCTTCTTCTTCGTGGTGCCGGAGATCCTCTTCCCGGGGATGAGCCCGTTTGTCCTCGGCTCCCTGGCCCTCGGCTTCTACACCTCGTCCTTCGTCTGCGAGGCGGTCCGCTCCGGCATCAACACCGTGCCGCTGGGACAGGCGGAGGCCGCGCGCTCGGTCGGCATGACGTTCGCCCAGACGCTCAAGATCGTGGTGCTCCCCCAGGCGACGCGGACGGTGATCCCGCCGCTGAGCAGCATCTTCATCGCACTGACGAAGAACTCCGCGATCGCCGGCGCCTTCAGCAACACCGAACTCTTCGGCTGGCAGAAGCTGATGAGTGACAAGGGGTACGACATCGTCCCCGTCTTCATCTGGGTGGCCCTCGGCTACCTGGTCGTCACGTTTACCATCAGCGGCCTCTTCCGGCTGCTGGAGCGTCGTATGGAGGTCGCCCGATGAGCGCCAGCGTTCTCTACGACTCCCCGGGCCCCAAGGCCGTCGTCCGCAACCGGATCTACGCCGTCGTCGGCAGCCTCGCCATCGCGGCGCTGATCGTCGTCAGCCTGATGCGCCTGGCCGACAAGGGCCACCTGGCGCCGGAGATGTGGGACATCTTCAACTACTCGGGTATCCGGCAGAACATCGCCGATGCCGTGGTCGCCACGCTCAAGGCCTTCGGACTGGCCGCGATCGGCTCGCTGGTCCTCGGTGTGCTGCTCGCGGTGGGCCGGCTCTCCGACCACCAGCCGATCCGCTGGGCGGCGACCGCCTTCATCGAGCTGTTCCGCTCGCTGCCGCTGCTGATCACCATCTACGCGATCTGGGTCGGCTTCCTCACCGACTACTCGATGTGGGCGCTGGCGGCGGGCCTGTCCATCTACAACGGCTGTGTGCAGGCCGAGGTGCTGCGGGCCGGGGTCAACTCGGTCCCCAAGGGCCAGAGCGAGGCCGCGTACGCGCTCGGTATGAGCAAGACGCAGGTCATGACGACCGTTCTGATGCCGCAGGCGGTCCGGTCCATGCTGCCGACGATCATCAGCCAGCTCGTGGTGACGCTCAAGGACACCTCGCTGGGCTTCATCATCCTGTACCCGGAGCTGCTCCAGACCGCGCGTCTGATCGCCTCCAACACACAGGTGAACGGCATCTACCCCTACGTCTCCACGACCATCGTCGTCGGCACGATCTACATCGCGATGTGTCTGCTGCTCTCGGCGCTGGCGACGTGGATCGAGAAGCGCGGCCGCCGGGCCAAGACCGGCATCAAGGTCGCGCCCGGTGTCCAGACCCCGAGTATCCCGATGGTGGGTGCGGTTCCCGACTCGGGCGGGGGGGGCGCGGGGGGCGCGGGCCCGACGGCCGACGGTGCTGCTGGGGCCGGTGTGTCGAAGGACTGACCTCCCTGGGGGCCTCCCGGCCCCTCACACCAGGAGCATTCGAGGCAGCGGCGCACGCGTCGCTGCCTCGGTCACTTGACGCAAGCACCACCAGTGGGTTGCATACGTTCTGTGATCACGCACCCGGCTACCTCTGCCACGTTCCGCATGACCGTACGGGCCGGAGGATACGCGCCGTGGACCCGGTGATCGTCGTCGGCGCCGGGCCCGTCGGCCTGACGCTGTCGCTGGCCCTCGCCGCCCAGGGCGTCCCCTCGATCGTCCTCGACGAGGGCCCCGGCACGGAGGAGCCCCGTCCCGCCCGCACGGTCGTGCTGCGCGAGGACACCGCCGACCTGGTGGGCCGGCTCGGCTGCCGGGAGCTGGACCGGGTCGGGCTGCGTTGGGCAGGCTGGCGCTCGATGCGCCGCAAGCAGCTGGTCCGGGACGTGCCGCTGAGCGGGGGCCGGGCGGACGAGGACGGCGAGCCGCTGTCCGGGCTCCTTCCCTCGCCGCTGCACCTGCCGCAGCACGAGCTGAGTGATGCACTGCGGGCGGCGGTGGACAAGGACGCGCTGGTCCAGCTGGTGCCGATGAGCCGGATCGACACGCTGGAGCAGGACCCCGGCGGCATCACCGTGCACACGAGGGAGCCGGGAGCGACCTGGTGGCGCGGGAGTTATCTGGTCGGCTGCGACGGCGCCCGGTCGACCGTGCGCAACCTGCTGGACATCCGGTTCCCCGGTCGTACGTCGGTGGAACGGCATGCCGTAGCCGCACTCCGGGCCGAACTGCCCTGGCCCGACGAGGCCGTGCTGCACCGGCAGCCTCCCTGGCGGACCGGGGGCGCCGAGGTCTCCGCCCGACCGCTGCCGGACGGCGTCTGGCGGCTGGACTGGCTGCTGCCGCCGCGCGGTGACCTGGTCACCCCCGAGGCGCTGGTCGCCCGCATCCGGGACACCCTGGCCGGCTGGTGCGGCGAGACCCCGGCGTACGAACTGCTGGACACCGGCGTCCACACACTCCACCACCGGCTCGCCCGGCGCTGGCGCAAGCAGCGCGCGTTCCTCGCGGGGGACGCGGCGCACCTGTTGGGCGCGGTGGGTACCCAGGGGCTCGACGAGGGGATCCGGGACGCGGAGAACCTGGCCTGGAAGCTGGCCCAGGCCTGGCACCACGGCCCGGCCGAGCAGCTGCTCGACAGCTACCAGGCGGAGCGCCGGGCCGCGGTTGCCGCCCGGTTGCGCGCCGCCGATCAGTCGCTGCCGATACTGCGCGGCGGAGGCGGTCTGCGGACCCTGGTCCCGGGCACCGCACGCGGGCACGACACCCTGCTCGCGGACGGCCATCTGGGCCGCGGAGCACTGGGTGCGCCCCCTTCGTACTCGCACTCCCCCCTTTCACCTCCGCACGCCGAGGCGCACACCGCGGTCGGTACGCCCCCCGGTGCGCCGGTCGCCGATGTGACGGTGACGGCGCCGGACGGGACGACGGGGCGGCTGCGGGAGCGGCTCGGGCAGGGCCATCCACTCGTGATCCTGGTCGCCCCGGGGACCGGGGTCTGGGACCGGCGGCACTGGCAGTCCGCGGGCATCATGCCCCGCCTCACGGACGCCGTGGCGGCACTCCCGGGGATGACGGAGCTGCTGGTCACCGAGAGCTACCCGGGAGCATCGGCCCATACCGTCCTGCTGGTCAGGCCGGACGGGCACCTGGTGGCGGCCTTCGGCGGCGTACGGCCGGCGGAGCTGCTCACCGCGGCGCAGGCGGCGCTGGGCGGTGCGCCCCGTGGTGCGCGGGAGCGAGCGGAAGCGGAGGAGGGCGGGAGCGAGGAGCGGCCCCGGGCGCGGGTGCACGCCGACGGGACCGCCGGACACCGCTGACCGCCGGCCCGTCGTCCGCCGCACCTGTGCGTCCGCTGTACGTCCGCGGCGGACGCACATTGACCGTTACAGGCACGCGTGGTGTACTCCAGATCATGACCGACACCGATGTGCGCCTGTGGCGGAGGGTCCATATGGACCTCGTCCGTTACGCGGGCTGCGTGTGTCGCCCGTCCTGCTGAATCGCCTCCCTCCGCCGGTCCGTGCCGCTTTCCGCACGGCCGGGATCCCGCGCGAACTCTCAGGACGGTCCTCGTGTCTTCCCCTCGCTCCGCCGTACCCACGGCCGCCTCCGTGCCTTCTCCTTCCGCTGCCGTTCCTTCCGTCGCCGTTCATTCCACCCCTGCGCCCTCCCCTGCCGCGCCGACGGTCGCGGAGCTGCTGGACTTCGTCCGCCGCACCGCCCGGGACGAGGCGCTCATCGCCTCGTTGCCCCTCGACCCGGAGGGCCGAACCTGGATCCGACTCGACGGCCCCGGCGGCAGCGAAGCCTGGCTGATCGGCTGGCCGCCCGGCACCGGCACGGGCTGGCACGATCACGCCGACTCGATCGGCGCGTTCACCACGGCTGCCGGCGCCCTCAAGGAGCACTCGCTGGCCGTGCGGCTGCCCACCGACGGCTGGAAGACCCTGGAGCTGACGGAGGGGGTGGACCGGTCGAGGGAGTTGACGACCAGTCAGGGCAGGGCCTTCGGGCAGAACCACGTGCATGAGGTCCTCAACGAGTCAGAGGACGTGCATGCAATCTCCGTCCACGCCTACTACCCGCCGCTCCCCCGGATCCGCCGGTTCAGCCGCACCGGTGCGGTGCTCCGGCTGGAGCAGACCGAGAGCCCGGAGGACTGGCAGTGAGCGAGAACGGGAGCACGAACGGCAACGGCAACACGAAAGCGAGCGGGAACGGGGCCCTGCCGAACGCACCTGTCCCGGTGGGCATCGACGAGCTGCTGGAGCGGGTTCGGGCCGGCTATGACCGGATCGACCCCCGCGAAGCCGCCGCGGCGGCGGAGGCGGGAGCCCTGCTGGTGGACATCCGGTACGCGGCGCTCCGCGACCGGGACGGACTGATCCCGGGCGCGCTGGTCGTCGAACGCAACGAGCTGGAGTGGCGACTTGACCCGCAGGGCAGCCACCGCGCGCCCGAGGCGGTCGGCCATGACCTCCCGGTCGTCGTCATCTGCAACGAGGGTTACGCCTCCAGCCTCGCGGTCGCCTCGCTGCGGCAGCTGGGACTGCAGCGGGCCACCGATCTGATCGGCGGCTTCCAGGCGTGGCGCGCGGCCGGCCTCCCGGTCACCTCTCCGCCCGAGGCCTGAGCTCGGGGCCCGGGCATCTGTCCGGGGCCCGTGCGCCCCCGCCCGCGACGCCGGGGGCGGCCACACACCCGAACGCCACGTTCCACTGGAGCATTCGCCGTGCGCGACCGACATTCGCCTCACACAGAGGCGAAATGTACGGAGATGGCACGTTATGGCGAACGCAGTCCTCACCCCCGACCAGCTCGACGGCCAGGCCTCCCGGCTGCACGACACCCAGGCGTGGCAGCAGATCGTCACGGGCTGGGAGCACACCGCCGCCAAGCCCGGGCTCACCCCGGCGGAACCGACGTCCGCACGGCCCACGAACCCTGCGGAACCGGCCCCCGCATCCACCCCGGTGCCCGCAGCGCCCGCGGCGCCCGCCGACTGGCGGAGCCTGCTGTCCGTACCCGTGGACCGGCTGATCGACGACACCCTGCGGACGCTGCCCGCGTCTGCCCCGCACGAGCGTCCCCTGCCCGGACGGCTGGGTGCGATGCTGCCCGACCGCGTCCACCTCTGGCGGCGGGTCGGGCAGGGTGACGTGCGCCCCTCGACCCACCTCGGCTACGCACGGCAGATCCTGGCCGAGTGGGGCTGGCAGAACACCCCCTACCGGCTGCGGAACGCGCGTGGCGCGCGCTGTGTCTGCGGCGCCCTGATCTCCGCGCACCGCCTCGGCTACGGCTCTCTCGACACCGTGGACCGGGCCGGCGCCTGGCTGATCACGGAGCTGCGCGCGCAGGGGTGGCCGGGGCTGATCGGCCCCTGGAACCGTCACCCCGGCCGCACCGCGGCCGACGCCCTGGCCCTCGTGGACGCCACCATCCGCCGGGCGTCCCTGGCCGGACAGTAGCGCCCGGCAAGGACTGACGTCGGAGGACCGACGTCAGAAAGGCTCGTCCAAGCCCTCCGTGTCCTCGCCCTCCTCCTCCAGCGCCTGACGCACCACCCGTAGGGCCATGCCCTCCCCGTATCCCTTGCGCGCGAGCATCCCCGCCAGTCGGCGCAGCCGCTTGTCCCGGTCCAGGCCCCGGGTGGAGCGGAGCTTGCGAGCCACGAGCTCGCGCGCCGTCTCCTCCTCCTGGTCCGGGTCGAGCTGCCCGACCGCCTCGTCGATCACGGCGGAGTCGACGCCCTTCGTCCGCAGCTCACGGACGAGGGCGCGGCGCGCGAGCCCCCGGCCGTGGTGCCGGGACTCCACCCATGCCCCGGCGAACGCCGCGTCATCGATCAGCCCGACGTCCTCGAAGCGCGCGAGCACTTCCTCGGCCGCCTCGTCCGGGATCTCCCGCTTGCGCAGGGCGTCCGCGAGCTGCTTGCGCGTTCGCGGCGTCCCGGTGAGCAGCCGCAGGCAGATGTTGCGCGCCTGCTCGACCGGATCACGCGGCTCCCCCTTCTCGGCCGGCGCCGCGGCAGGGGGGCCGCCGGCGCAGGTGGCGGGGCGGGCCCGGCGGG
>NZ_JAFEUF010000107.1 GCF_016901035.1 Streptomyces durocortorensis | reverse complement strand
CCCGGCGGGGGCGGCGGGGGGGGTTTTGGGGGCGCCCCCCCGGGCCCCCCCCCGGGCGGCTTGGCCTGCCCCCCGGGCCTCAACCCCCCCCGCCCCCGGGGGGGCCCCCCCGGCCCCCCGGGGGGGGCCCCCCCTTCGGCGTTGGACGGTCAGACCTTGGTGCGGGAGGTGTTGTAGAGCTTGGCCGCGAGGTCGGCCATCTCCTCTTGCGGCACGGACTTCTCCGTCAGCGCCGAGGCGACGTCGAGACCGGCGACGATGCCGACCGTGCTGTAGTCCGCCCAGATGCAGACCGGCATGGTGAACTGCTTCGGCCCCTTGGTGGGGGTGCCGTCGCCCTTGTTGTTCACCATCTTGAGGTCCTGGCACTTCATCAGGGCGCCGTCGAAGCCGTCCGGCTTGAACTCCTTGGGGCTGCCCACCAGGGAGGCCTTGCCGCCACTGTTGTTGGTGTCCTTCGTCATGTTCTTCTCGGCCTTGGTGAAGGCGTCGTCGAGCGTCTTCGCCGGGTCCGGGACCTCACCCCAGACGCCCTCGAAGATCAAAACCTTCTGGGCGAGGGGGTTGTCCTTGCTGCCGGCCTGGTACTGGGCGCCCGCCTTGTTGGCGTCCTTGACGCCCATGGCCTCGGCCTCGGCCTTGTCCTCGCCGGTGACCGGGCCGGACGGCGCGGGCTTGGACGCGTCCTTCGTGTAGTCCTCCACGGAGGCCGGGGGCGTCAGCTTGTACCCCTTCGTGGAGTCCGCCACATCGCTGCCGCCGCCGGAGGTCAGGAAGTACACCCCGCCCGCGATGACCGCCAGCGCCACCACGGCGACACCGACGATCAGCCCGGTCTTCTTCTTCGGCTGCGGCGGCTGAGCCCCGTAAGGAGGCTGCCCGCCGTACGGCGGCGTGGGCGGCTGCTGGCCGTACGGGCCCGGCTGCTGGGCCTGCGGGTAGCCGTAGCCCTGCGGCTGCTGGGGCTGCCCGTACGGGTTCGGCTGCTGCGGGGGGACGCCCTGCGGAGCCTGCTGCGGGTAACCGTAGCCAGGCTGGCCCTGGGGCGGCGGGGTGCCGTACGGGCCCGGCTGCTGTCCGTACGGTCCGGGCTGGCCCTGCGGCGGCTGCCCGCCGTACGGGCCCGGCTGGTTGTAGCTCATTGCGGTGTCCCCTCCAGAATTCCTTATGCGTTGCGAACATCCTGACGTAGGCGGTCCTGACATGGGGGATCGGCCCGGACACCGTTACTCAACCAATCCGTTTCAGTGCAGACCTGTGACGGCCCTAAACTGTCTCCCGTGACCGAGAACTCATCGCAGCAGCCAGCCAGCAACCCCGAACTGCCGACCACGTACGCGCCGGCCGACGTAGAGGGGAAGCTGTACGAGCGCTGGGTAGAGCGTGGTTACTTCGAAGCCGACGCCAAGAGCGAGAAGCCTCCCTACACCATCGTCATCCCGCCGCCGAACGTCACCGGCGCCCTCCACCTGGGCCACGCCTTCCAGGTCACGCTGATGGACGCCCTCACCCGCCGCAAGCGGATGCAGGGCTTCGAGACGCTGTGGCTGCCCGGCATGGACCACGCGGGCATCGCCACCCAGAACAAGGTGGAGCAGCAGCTCGGCGAGGAGGGCAAGTCCCGCCAGGACATCGGCCGGGACGCCTTCACCGAGCGCGTCTGGCAGTGGAAGGACGAGTACGGCGGCCGCATCCTCGGCCAGCTGCGCCGCCTCGGCGCGGGTCTCGACTGGTCGCGCGAGCGGTTCACCATGGACGAGGGCCTGTCCCGTGCCGTCCAGAAGATCTTCAAGGACCTGTACGACGACGGGCTGATCTACCGCGCCGAGCGCATCATCAACTGGTGCCCGCGCTGTCTGACGGCCATCTCCGACATCGAGGTGGACTACCAGGAGGACGACGGCGAGCTCGTCTCCCTGAAGTACGGCGAGGGCGACGACACGCTCGTCGTCGCGACCACCCGGGTCGAGACGATGCTCGGCGACACCGCCGTCGCCGTCCACCCCGACGACGAGCGCTACGCCCGCCTCATCGGCAAGCGGATCAAGCTGCCGCTCACCGACCGCACCATCCCGGTCGTCGCCGACACCCACGTCGACCCGGAGTTCGGCACCGGAGCCGTCAAGGTGACCCCGGCGCACGACCCGAACGACTTCGCGATCGGCCAGCGCCACGACCTGGAGTCGCTCACGGTCATGGACGAGCGCGGTGTCATCACCGTGCCCGGCCCGTTCCAGGGGCTCGACCGCTTCGAGGCCCGCTCCGCCATCGTCGCGGCCCTGCGCGAACAGGGCCGCGTCGTCGCCGAGAAGCGCCCGTACGTTCACTCCGTCGGTCACTGCTCCCGCTGCAAGACCACCATCGAGCCGCGGCTCTCCCTCCAGTGGTGGGTCAAGGTCGAGACGCTCGCCCAGGCCGCCGGTGACGCGGTCCGCGACGGGCGGGTCGCCCTGCACCCCAAGGAGATGGAGAAGCGGTACTTCGACTGGGTCGACAACCTCAACGACTGGTGCATCTCGCGCCAGCTCTGGTGGGGCCACCGCATCCCCGTCTGGTACGGCCCGGACGGCGAGGTCGTCTGCGTCGGCCCCGACGACGAGGCGCCCACCGGCGAGGGGTGGACCCAGGACGAGGACGTCCTCGACACCTGGTTCTCCTCGGGCCTGTGGCCGTTCTCCACGCTCGGCTGGCCCGAACAGACCCCGGACCTGGAGAAGTTCTACTCCACGGACGTCCTGCTCACCGGCCACGACATCATCTTCTTCTGGGTCGTCCGGATGATGATGTTCGGCCTCTACGCGATGGACGGCGAGGTGCCGTTCAAGACGGTCGCCCTCACCGGCCTGGTCCGCGACGAGTTCGGCAAGAAGATGTCGAAGTCCAACCCGAACGCGGTCGACCCGCTGGTGTGGATGGACGCCTACGGCTCCGACGCGGTCCGCTTCACCCTGGCCAACGGCGCCAACCCCGGCGCCGACGTCCCGATCGGCGAGGACTGGGTCAAGGCCTCCCGGAACTTCGCCAACAAGATCTGGAACGCCACCCGGTTCGCCCTGATGAACGGCGCGACGATCGAGGGCCCGCTGCCGGACCCGTCGGCGATGACGGCCACCGACCGCTGGATCCTCTCCCGGCTCAACGAGACCGTCGCCGACGTCGACCGCTACTACGACGACTTCCAGTTCGCGAAGATCTCCGACGCGCTCTACCACTTCGCGTGGGACGAGGTCTTCGACTGGTACGTCGAGCTGTCCAAGACGACGTTCTTCGCGGGAGGCGAGCAGGCCAAGGTCTCCGGCCGGGTCCTCGGCGAGGTCCTCGACGTCACGCTGCGTCTGCTCCACCCGATCGTCCCGTTCGTCACGGAGACGCTGTGGACCACGCTGACCGGCGGCGAGTCCGTCGTCGTCGCCGACTGGCCCGCCGACTCCGGCTTCCGCGACGAGGCGGCCGAGAAGGAGATCGAGCTGGTCCAGCAGGTCATCACCGAGGTCCGCCGCTTCAAGGGCGACCAGGGCCTCAAGCCCGGCCAGCGGGTTCCGGCCGAGCTGACCCTGACCGGCACGGCGCTCGCCCCGCACGAGCCCGCGATCCGTCAGCTGCTGCGCCTGGAAGCGGCGGGCGACGGCTTCCACGCCACCGCGTCCCTCCCGGTCGCCGGGGCCACCGTCGCCCTGGACCTCTCCGGCACGATCGACGTGCCGGCCGAGCGCAAGCGCCTCACCAAGGACCTGGAGGCTGCGCAGAAGGAGAAGGCGCAGGCCACCGGGAAGCTCGGCAACGAGGCCTTCCTGGCCAAGGCCCCGGACAACGTGGTCGACAAGATCCGCGGCCGGCTCTCCAAGGCCGAGGCCGACATCGAGCGGATCTCCGCCCAACTGGCGGCCCTCCCGCAGAGCTGATCTGCTGTACGGCGAAGCCCCCGCACCCCCGACCGACCGGGGGAGCGGGGGCTTCGCCGTACCGCCGCCCGGGCAGTCCGCCGGGCGCTGCGCGCGATGTCGGCGCCCATCCGTAGACTGGGGCCCGTGAGTGAGCCCCGCCCAGACCGGCACGACGCGTCCGATCCCGACGACACCTTCGAGGAGATCGTCGACGAGGCGACCCAGCGCGACCCCGACCTGGCGGTGATCGAGGCCGGGAGCCGCACGCTGCGCGCCCACTCGGGCCAGCCGCAGGGCGAAGCGGTCCCGGCCCGCCCGGCCGACCCCGAGACCGACAAGGCGCTCCGCGCCGTGGAGCAGGAGCTCGCCGGACGCTGGGGCGAGACCAAGCTGGAGCCCTCCGTCACGCGCATCGCCGCCCTGATGGACGTCCTCGGCGAGCCGCAGCGCGCCTACCCCTCGATCCACATCACGGGCACCAACGGCAAGACCTCCACGGCCCGCATGATCGAGGCCCTGCTCAACGCCTTCGAGCTGCGCACCGGCCGCTACACCTCCCCGCACGTCCAGTCGATCACCGAGCGGATCAGCCTGGACGGCTCCCCGATCGAGGCCGAGCGGTTCATCGAGACGTACGAGGACATCAAGCCGTACGTCGAGATGGTCGACGCCCAGCAGCCCTACCGGCTCTCCTTCTTCGAGGTCCTCACCGGCATGGCGTACGCGGCCTTCGCCGACGCCCCCGTCGACGTGGCGGTCGTCGAGGTCGGCATGGGCGGCACCTGGGACGCCACCAACGTCATCGACTCCACGGTCGCCGTCGTCACCCCGATCTCGCTGGACCACACCGACCGGCTCGGCACCACGCCCGCCGAGATCGCCGGCGAGAAGGCCGGCGTCATCAAGCCGGGCGCCACGGTCATCCTGGCCCAGCAGCCGGTCGACGCCGCGCAGGTGATGCTCAAGAAGGCCGTCGAGGTGGACGCCACCGTGGCCCGCGAGGGCATGGAGTTCGGCATCGTCTCCCGGGAGGTCGCGGTCGGCGGACAGCTCGTCACCCTGCGGGGCCTGGGCGGCGAGTACACCGACATCTTCCTCCCGCTGTACGGGGCCCACCAGGCGCACAACGCCGCGGTGGCGCTCTCCGCCGTCGAGGCGTTCTTCGGCATCGGCGCCGAGCAGGCCCGCTCCCTCGACATCGACGCCATCCGCAAGGCGTTCGCCTCGGTGCTCTCGCCGGGCCGCCTGGAGGTGGTGCGCTCCAGCCCGACCGTCGTCCTGGACGCCGCGCACAACCCGGCGGGGGCCAAGGCCGCTGCGGACGGCATCTCCGAGGCGTTCAGCTTCTCCCGGCTGATCGGCGTGGTCGGCACGAGCGGCGATAAGGACGTCCGCGGGCTCCTGGAGGCCTTCGAGCCGATCTTCGCCGAGATCGTCGTCACGCAGAACTCCACCCCGCGCGCGATGGACGCGGACGAGCTGGCCGCGATCGCCGTCGAGGTCTTCGGCGACGAGCGGGTCCAGGTGGAGCCGCGGCTCGACGACGCTCTGGAGGCGGCGATCACGCTGGCCGAGGAGGAGGACGAGTACGCGGGCGCCGGGGTGCTGGTGACCGGATCCGTGATCACGGTCGGCGAAGCCCGGCTGCTGCTGGGAAGGGGCTGAGAAGCAGATGCGTACGCTCTGCGCCTCGACGCTGATCGGTGAGTTCTTCGTGATCGGCTTCGCCGGTCTCGTCGCGATGAAGCTGGACGACGCCTCCATGACCGTGGTCTGGACGGTGTGCGGCATCGGCATGGCCCTGTCCGTGCTGCTGTGCGGCATGATCACCCGGCCCGGCGGCATCCAGCTCGGCTGGGCGCTCCAGGTCGCGCTGGTCCTCAGCGGGTTCGTGGTTCCGATGATGTTCATCCTGGGGCTGGCCTTCGGCGGACTGTGGTGGGCCTCCATCCACTACGGCCGCAAGATCGACGAGGCCAAGGCGCGCTGGGCCGCCCAGCAGGAAGCCGAAGAGGCCACGGCCTGAGCGCCCGGGCGGGCTCGACTCGCCCGCGGCCCTCGCCGGACCCGGCGGATCCAGGCCCGAAGGTGACCCAGGGTGAACCCGGGCGCGAACCCGCCTCCGTACCCCTGTAATGTCGCCTCACCGCACCCGTATGCCTGGCCTTGCAAGGAGCCGTACATGACTCAGCGCACTCTCGTCCTGCTCAAGCCCGACGCCGTTCGCCGTGGCCTGATCGGCGAGATCGTCGGCCGCATCGAGCGCAAGGCCAACTGGCGGATCACCGCCCTTGAGCTGCGCACCCTGGACCACGAGACGCTGGAGCAGCACTACGGCGAGCACAAGGGCCGCCCGTTCTACGAGCCGCTCATGGAGTTCATGGCCTCCGGTCCCGTCGTCGCCCTGGTGGCCGAGGGCGAGCGGGTCATCGAGGGCGTCCGCGCCCTGGCCGGCCCCACCGACCCGATCGCCGCCGCGCCCGGGTCGATCCGTGGTGACTTCGGCACGATCACCCGGGAGAACCTCATCCACGCCTCGGACTCGGAGGAGTCCGCAGAGCGAGAACTGAAGCTCTTCTTTCCGGGACTTTCCTGACCCGATCGGCCAAACAGCGCTGTAAGCGAGGGGCGACCGAAGTAATTCGGCCGCCCCTCGGCATAGGGTTTGGTGTCGCGGGAACGCATCCCTCCGACGTAACGTCACCATGGGTAGAACGGCCACCCGTTCCGCTCACAATGGCGAAGGACCCTCGCGCTGTGTCCGTGCATACGGCACTACGATGGAAGCTTCCACGCCCGCAGCGCCAACCTCGCCTACCAGAACAAGCCATCTTCGCTACCTGGGAAGGCCCGACGCATCCTCATGGGGAACAAGGGGAACTCAATGTCGTTCATCGGCCGTGACATGGCTATCGACCTCGGGACTGCCAACACGCTGGTGTACGTCAGGGGGCGCGGCATCGTCCTGAACGAGCCGTCCGTCGTGGCCATCAACACCAACACCGGCGGAATTCTGGCGGTCGGCTCCGAGGCCAAGAAGATGATCGGCCGCACACCGGGCAACATCGTTGCCGTGCGGCCGCTGAAGGACGGCGTGATCGCCGACTTCGAGATCACCGAGCGGATGCTCCGCTACTTCATTCTCAAGATCCACAAGCGCCGCTACCTCGCCCGCCCCCGCGTCGTCGTCTGCGTGCCCTCCGGTATCACCGGGGTCGAGCGCCGCGCCGTCATCGAGGCGTCCACGCAGGCCGGCGCGCGCCAGGTGCACATCATCGAGGAGCCCATGGCCGCCGCCATCGGCTCCGGCCTGCCGGTCCACGAGGCCACCGGCAACATGGTCGTGGACATCGGCGGCGGCACCACCGAGGTCGCCGTGATCTCGCTCGGCGGCATCGTCACGGCCCAGTCGATCCGGACCGCCGGTGACGAGCTGGACAACGCGATCATCCAGCACATCAAGAAGGAGTACTCGCTCCTCCTCGGTGAGCGGACCGCCGAACAGATCAAGATCACCATCGGTTCGGCGTTCGATCTGGACAAGGACGAGCACACCGAGATCCGCGGCCGCGACCTGGTCTCCGGACTGCCGAAGACGGTCGTCATCTCGGCCGCCGAGGTCCGCAAGGCCATCGAGGAGCCGGTCAACGCGATCGTCGACGCCGTGAAGACGACGCTCGACAAGTGCCCGCCCGAGCTGTCCGGCGACGTCATGGACCGCGGCATCGTCCTCACCGGCGGCGGCGCGCTGCTGCGCGGTCTGGACGAGCGGCTGCGCCACGAGACGGGCATGCCGATCCACATCGCCGAGGACCCGCTGGACTCGGTGGCGCTCGGCTCCGGCAAGTGCGTCGAGGAGTTCGAGGCGCTCCAGCAGGTGCTGGACGCCCAGCCCCGCCGCTAGACGTCCTTCGGGACACACCCGATCCGGCGAGCGGACGCTGACGCTCCGTCCGCCGGATCGTTGATATAGATCGTTGCTGTACACGTACCGGAGCGGGGACACACTCAACCGGTACCCGTACGGAGACGTACACAGGCACGAAATTTCCGACGAGGAAGGCACGGCCGCCGCACGTGAGGGACACACGAGAGAGCCGGCTGCTCCTGGTGCTCTTGATCGCCATCGCATTCGCCCTGATCACGGTGGATATCCGAGGCGGCGAGGAGTCACCGGTCGACGGCGCGCGGCAGGCCGCGGCCACCGTCTTCGGGCCGATCGAGAACGGCGTATCAGCGGCGGTCGACCCGGTGGGCAACGCCATAGGGGCGGTACGGGACTCCGGCAACCGGCACGACCGGATCTCCACCCTGGAGAAGGAGAACGCCGCGCTGAAGGCCAAGCTCGGCAGCGACGACCGCACCAACAGCCGGGTCCGTCAGCTCGACGCCATGCTGAAGAACGCGGGCGCCGGCCAGTACGGCATCAAGGGCGCCGAGGTCATCGCCATAGGAGCCGCCCAGGGCTTCTCCTGGACGGTCACCATCGACGCCGGGTCGAACGACGGCATCCGCCGCGACATGACCGTCCTCAACGGGGAAGGGCTGGTCGGCCGGGTCACCACCGTCGGCCCGGGCACCGCGACGGTCCTGCTCGCCAACGACCCCGACTTCACCGTCGGCACCCGGATGGAGAAGACCGACGAGCTCGGCTTCGCCACCGGCCAGGGCTCGCGCCCGCTGTCGGTCCAGTTCCTCAACGGCAAGGCCAAGGTGAAGGCCGGCGACCGCCTGGTCACCTTCGGCTCCAGCAAGGACAAGCCCTTCGTGCCCGGCGTCCCGGTCGGCGAGGTCGTCCGCGTCGACCCCTCCGGCGGCGAACTGACCCGGACGGTCTACGTGAAGCCGTACGTCGGGTTCACCAAGCTCGACATCGTCGGAGTCGTCGTCCAGGCCCCCCGCCAGGACCCGCGCGACACGGTCCTGCCCAAGCAGCCCGTCAAGACGAAGCCGAAGCCGACCCCCACCGTCACCGTCACCGTCCAGCCCAACGGCGATCTCGTGGACGGCTCCGGCAAGGTCGTCGGCAACATCAACGAGAACGGCGACGCCGCCGGTGACGCGGCAGGCGACCAGCAGGGCAACGCCCAGCAACCCGGCAACGCGGCCAACGACCAGGAGTAGAGCTGATCCCCATGCGCATCAACCGGACTCTGCTCTCCACCGCCCTGGTCGTCGTGGCCCTGGTCATCCAGGTCTCCGTCCTCGCCCGCCTCCAGCTCCCCGGCGCCGTCCCCGACCTGCTGCTCCTCACCGTCCTCGGACTCGCCTTCGTCTACGGGCCGGTCAGCGGCGCGTTCATCGGCTTCGGCGCGGGCCTCCTCGCGGACCTCGCCCCGCCCGCCGACCACGCCGTGGGCCGCTACGCCCTGGTGCTCTGCGTCATCGGCTACCTCGCGGGCCTGGCCCGCCCGGAGAACGGGCAGCTGAAGTCGGCCTTCGCCCCGATGGCCGTGGTCGTCGCCGCCGCGATCGGCTCGACCCTGCTGTACGCGGGCGTCGGCGCGCTCGTCGGCGACACCGCCGCCCGCCATGTGGGCCTGGGCAGCCTGCTGTTCACGGCCGCGATCTACGACCTGCTGCTGGCGCCCTTCACGGTGCCGCTCATCATGGCGCTGGCCAGACGCACCGAGAACGACCCGCTCGCCGAAGCATCCTCCGGCGGCAACGACGTCGCCGCCGGCTGGCTCGCCTCGGGCACCGGTCTGCGGATCGGCAACCAGCGCGGCGGCCTGCGGGTCAAGGCCGCCCGCAGCCGCGCCGCCCGCGCGGGCAGGATCAAGGGGGTCAAGCGACTGTGAAGCCGTACGCGACCGAGGAGGCCGGCGAGCCCTCCGTGAGGCTGTCTTTCCCGGGGGATGACCCCCGTACCCCCAGCAGGACCACCACCGGGGGCACCCCGTGAGCAACATTCCCGAGACCGGGCGGACCCAGCGGGTCCAGATCCGGCTCATCGTCATCCAGGTCCTCGTCTTCTCCCTGCTGCTCACCCTCGGCGGACGCCTCTGGTACCTCCAGATCCGCAACGGCGACGAGTACACCGCCGAAGCCGCGGGCAACGGGGTGCAGCAGGTCGTCCAGCCCGCCGTGCGCGGCTCGATCCTCGACGCCCGCGGCGTACCGCTGGCCGACAACGAGACCCGCCTCGTCGTCTCCGCCAGCCGCACCGAGCTGCTGAAGATGAAGGACGACGGCGTCGGCGTCCTGACCCGCCTCGCCGCGGTCCTGGACATGAAGCCCAAGGACGTCCGCGACAAGGTCCGCCTCTGCGACTCCAAGACGCCCCAGCCCTGCTGGAACGGCTCGCCCTACCAGCCGATCCCGGTCACCGACGAGGCCACCACCCAGCAGGCCCTCCAGATCCGCGAGCGCGCCGAGGACTTCCCCGGCATCACCGCCGAACCCACCGCCGTACGCCGCTACGCCGCACCCGCCAAGGCGAAGACCGCGCAGGTGCTCGGCTATCTCTCGCCCGTCACCGACGACGAGATCCAGAAGGCGCAGGACGGCCCGTCGCCCTACCTCCGCTCCGACCAGGTCGGCCGGTCCGGGATCGAGCGCACCTACGACAAGGAGCTGCGCGGCAAGGCGGGCGTCACCCGCTACGAGGTCGACAACCTCGGCCGCGTCATGGGTGAGGCGGAGAACGACCCGGCGGTGGCCGGCTCCACCCTCGTCACCAGCCTCGACGCCCGCGTCCAGGCGGTCGCCGAGTACGAGCTCGCCGCCGCGATGAAGCAGGTCCGGAACGAGACCGACAAGATCACCGGCCGGAAGTACGAGGCCGACTCCGGTGCCGTCGTCGTCATGGAGTCGAAGACCGGCCGCATCGTGTCGATGGCCTCCCAGCCCGACTACGACCCCAACGACTGGGTCGGCGGCATCTCCGGCAAGCAGTACGCCAAGCTCACCAGCAAGAAGTCCAACTACCCGCTGCTCAACCGGGGCATCCAGGGCCAGGCCCCGGCCGGCTCGATCTTCAAGGTGGTCTCGGCCAGTGCCGCCGTGCGCGGCGGCCACGCCTTCAACGACCTCTACGAGTGCAGCAGCTCCTACAGCCTGGGCAACCAGACCTTCGCGAACTTCGAGTCCCAGGGCCACGGGCCCATCACCCTCGGCGACGCGCTCAAGTACTCCTGCAACACCGTCTTCTACCGCCTCGGCCACGACGAGTGGGTGAAGGACGGCGGCATAAAGCCCAAGAAGGACGCCAAGAACTGGTTCTACCGCACCGCCCGCGACTTCGGGCTCGGCTCCGAGACCGGCATCGACCTGCCCAACGAGGTCAAGGGCCGCATCCCGGACCGCCAGTGGAAGCAGGACTTCTGGGAGGCGAACAAGGACGCCTGGTGCAAGGAGGGCAAGAAGGGCGGCACCTACGTCCAGCAGATCGCTTACGAGAGCTGCCTCGAAGGCAACCAGCTCAAGGCCTACGACAGCATCAACTACTCGATCGGCCAGGGCGACGTCCTTGTCACGCCCATCCAGATGGCCACCGCCTACGCCGCCATCAGCAACGGCGGCACCCTGCACGAGCCCACCGTCGGCAAGGCCGTGATCAGCCCCGACGGCAAGACCGTCCAGGAGATCAAGCCCAAGGTCAGCGGCAAGCTCCCGGTCAACGCCCAGACCATCAAGGACCTCGACAAGGGGCTGCGTTCGGTGGTCGAGCCGGGCGGTACCGCCGCCTGGCGGTTCGGCGGCTGGCCGCAGGACAAGATCCCGATGCGCGCCAAGACCGGTACCGCCCAGGTGTACGGCAAGCAGACCACCGGCTGGTTCGCGACCTACACCGACGACTACACGATCATCATGACGATCTCCCAGGGCGGCACAGGCTCCGGCTCCGCCGGGCCCGCCGTCCGCAAGATCTACGACGCGCTCTACGGGCTGGACTCCGCCGGCAACCAGGACAAGAAGCGGGCCCTGCTGCCCGAGCCCCAGAAGGCGCTGCCGAAGGTCCAGCCCGACGGCTCGATCCCCGCGCCCGAGGTCAAGCCCTACGACCCGACCCCGGTCACGCCCGAGGAGCAGCCGGGAGGACAGGAACCCCAGTTGCCCCTGCCGCCCGGAGGCCAGCCCGGACTCACCGGATCGCCCGCGTCCACGGGGAGGCAGCCGTAATGGCAGGTGGATTCTCCGTCTCCCGCTACACCCCCGACGAGGGCCCCTGGGCCAAGCTGACGGCCCGCGACTCCCTCGCACGGCGGCTGGACTGGCCGCTGCTCGGGGCCGCGCTCGCGCTCTCGTTCGTGGGCGGGCTGCTCGTGTGGTCCGCGACCCGCAACCGCGACCACCTCACCCAGGGCGACCCGTACTTCTTCCTCGTCCGGCACGCCCTCAACACCGGCATCGGCCTCGTCCTGATGATCGGCACGATCTGGCTCGGCCACCGCACGCTGCGCGGGGCCGTCCCGGTCCTCTACGGCATCTCGGTCCTGCTGGTCCTGGCGGTCCTCACCCCGCTCGGCACCACCGTCAACGGCGCCCACGCGTGGATCAAGCTGCCGGCCGGATTCTCGATCCAGCCCTCCGAGTTCACCAAGATCACCATCATTCTCGTGATGGCGATGCTGCTGGCCGCCCGCGTCGACGCGGGCGACCAGGCCCACCCCGACCACCGCACCGTGGCCAAGGCGCTGGGCCTCGCGGCGGTCCCGATGGCCATCGTCATGCTGATGCCGGACCTCGGCTCGGTGATGGTCATGGCCGTCATCGTCCTCGGCATCCTGCTGGCCTCCGGCGCCTCCAACCGCTGGGTCTTCGGCCTCATCGGTGCGGGTGCGGGAGGGGCCGTCGCCATCTGGCAGCTCGGTCTGCTCGACGACTACCAGATCGCCCGGTTCGCCGCCTTCGCCAACCCCGCGCTCGATCCGGCGGGCGTCGGCTACAACACCAACCAGGCCCGTATCGCGATCGGCTCCGGCGGGCTCACCGGCACCGGCCTCTTCGAGGGCACCCAGACCACCGGTCAGTTCGTGCCCGAGCAGCAGACCGACTTCGTCTTCACCGTGGCCGGCGAGGAGCTGGGCTTCCTCGGCGCGGGACTGATCATCGTGCTCCTGGGCGTCGTCCTGTGGCGCGCCTGCCGGATCGCCCGCGAGACCACCGAGCTGTACGGCACGGTCGTCGCCGCCGGGATCATCGCCTGGTTCGCCTTCCAGTCCTTCGAGAACATCGGCATGACGCTCGGCATCATGCCGGTCGCCGGACTGCCGCTGCCCTTCGTCTCCTACGGAGGATCATCGATGTTCGCCGTCTGGGTCGCGATCGGCCTGCTCCAGTCCATCAGGGTGCAACGGCCGATGTCCGCCTGAACCCGGGCGGTCGCGGGTAGGTGTCCGTACATGGCGGACACCAAGCGCGAGATCGAGCGTAAGTACGAAGCCACCCAGGACACCCGGTTGCCCGACCTGACCCGGGCGGCCGGGGTCGACCGGGTCGCCCCGCGCGGCCGGACCGAGCTGGACGCCGTCTACTGGGACACCGCCGACCTCCGCCTCGCCGCCGACTCGCTCACCCTGCGCCGCAGGACCGGCGGGGACGACGAGGGCTGGCACGTGAAGTTCCCGGTCGCCGTGGGCGTCCGGGACGAGATCCACGAACCGCTCTCCGACACCCTGCCGCCCCCGCTGGCCGCCCTGCTCCGCTCCCGGGTCCGCGACGCGGAGATCGCCCCCGTCGCCCGGCTGCTCTCCTCCCGGGACGTCCACCACCTGCTGGCCGACGACGGCACGCTCCTCGCCGAGGTCAGCGTCGACACGGTGCTCGCGGAGCGGCTCGCGGGGGAGGGGAGCGGCACCACCGCCGCCTGGACCGAGATCGAGGTCGAACTGGCCGACGACGGCGACCCGGCCGTCCTGGACGCCGTCGAGAAGCGCCTCCGCAAGGCCGGGGTGCGCCCTGCGGCATCCGCTTCGAAGCTCGCCCGGGCACTGGCGGAGACGACCCCCGCACGGGACGGGAAGGGACGGGACAAGGGCACGCCGAGCACCGCCGGCGACCACGTCCTCGCCTACGTACGCCGGCAGATCGCCACGATCGTCCGGCTCGACCCGGCCGTCCGTCGCGACCTTCCCGACTCGGTCCACAAAATGCGCGTCGCCACCCGCCGGCTGCGCAGCACCTTCAAGACCCACCGCAGGATCCTCGACCGCGAGGCCACCGACCCCCTGGGCGCGGAGCTGAAGTGGCTCGCCGCCGAACTGGGCCTCGACCGCGACCAGGAAGTCCTGGACGAACGCATCGGCTCCCGCGTCGAGGCCCTGCCCGCCGCCCTGGCCCTCGGTCCGGTACGCGGTCGGCTCCGCTCCTGGTCGGCCGCCCGCCGCACCGGATCGCGCCGCAGGATCATCGACGTACTGGACGGGCAGCGGTATCTGGACCTCCTGGAGGCACTCGACGCCCTGAGCGCCGACCCGCCCCTGCGCCCCGCCGCCCGCAAGGCACCGGACAAGGCCCTGCCCCGGGCCGTCCTCAAGGACTACGACAAGCTCGCACGCCGCATGGACCACGCACTGGAGCACCCGCCGGGCCCCGAGCGGGACACCGCGATGCACGAGGCCCGCAAGGCCGCCAAGCGCGCCCGGTACGCGGGCGAGTCGGCCCGTCCCGCGCTCGGCAAGCCCGCCAAGCGGTTCGCGAAGCGGGTGAAGGCCGTGCAGACCGTCCTCGGTGACCACCAGGACAGCGTCGTCGCCCGCGAGGCCCTGCGGACCCTCGCGATCCAGTCGCACGCGGCGGGGGAGACCGCGTTCACCTGGGGACTTCTGTACGGGCAGGAGGAAGCGGCCGCCGAGGCCCGGGAGCGCGAGCTGCCCGAGGTCTGGGCCCGTGCGTCGGACCCCGGACTGCGGGCGGATCTGAAGCACTGAGACGCGGGGTACGCTGGATGGTCACCCCTGCCGGCTCACGAAGGTTCGCGAGATGTCTGCCGCATCGGTCTTCCCACAGCTCGAAGCTCTGCTCCCGCATGTGCAGAAGCCCATCCAGTACGTCGGCGGTGAGCTGAACTCCACCGTCAAGGACTGGGACAGCTGTGACGTCCGCTGGACCCTGATGTACCCCGACGCCTACGAGGTCGGGCTCCCCAACCAGGGCGTCATGATCCTCTACGAGGTACTGAACGAGCGCGAGGGCGTCCTCGCCGAGCGCACGTACAGCGTCTGGCCCGACCTCGAAGAGCTGATGCGCGAGCACGACGTGCCCCAGTTCACCGTGGACAGCCACCGCCCCGTGGGCGCGTTCGACGTCTTCGGGCTCAGCTTCTCCACCGAGCTGGGCTACACCAACATGCTCACCGCCCTGGACCTGGCGGGCATCCCGCTGGAGTCCAAGGACCGTACGGTGGACCACCCGATCGTCCTCGCGGGCGGCCACGCGGCCTTCAACCCCGAGCCGATCGCGGACTTCATCGACTGCGCGGTCGTCGGCGACGGCGAGCAGGCCGTCCTGGAGATCACCGAGATCATCCGCGCCTGGAAGGCCGAGGGCCGCCCCGGCGGCCGCGACGAGGTGCTCTTCCGGCTCTCGAAGACCGGCGGCGTCTACGTCCCGCGCTTCTACGACGTCGAGTACCTCCCGGACGGCCGCATCGGCCGCGTCGTGCCCAACCGTTCCGGCGTGCCGTGGCGGGTCTCCAAGCACACGGTGATGGACCTCGACGAGTGGCCCTACCCCAAGCAGCCCCTCGTCCCGCTCGCGGAGACCGTGCACGAGCGGATGTCCGTGGAGATCTTCCGCGGCTGCACCCGCGGCTGCCGTTTCTGCCAGGCCGGCATGATCACGCGCCCCGTGCGGGAGCGAAGCATCACCGGCATCGGCGAGATGGTCGACAAGGGTCTCAAGGCGACCGGCTTCGAGGAGGTCGGCCTCCTCTCGCTCTCCTCCGCCGACCACAGCGAGATCGGTGACATCGCCAAGGGCCTCGCCGACCGCTACACCGACGACAAGATCGGCCTCTCGCTGCCCTCCACCCGCGTCGACGCGTTCAACGTCGACCTGGCCAACGAGCTGACCCGCAACGGCCGTCGCTCCGGTCTCACCTTCGCCCCCGAGGGCGGCTCCGAGCGGATGCGCAAGGTCATCAACAAGATGGTCTCGGAGGAGGACCTGATCCGCACGGTCGCCACCGCCTACGGCAACGGCTGGCGTCAGGTGAAGCTGTACTTCATGTGCGGCCTGCCCACCGAGACCGACGAGGACGTCCTGCAGATCGGCGACATGGCGGTCAACGTCATCGCCAAGGGCCGCGAGGTCTCCGGCCAGAACGACATCCGCTGCACCGTCTCCATCGGCGGGTTCGTGCCCAAGCCGCACACCCCCTTCCAGTGGGCCCCGCAGCTCAGCGCCGAGGACACCGACGCCCGGCTGAAGAAGCTCCGCGACAAGATCCGGGGCGACAAGAAGTACGGCCGCTCCATCGGCTTCCGCTACCACGACGGCAAGCCCGGCATCGTCGAGGGCCTCCTCTCGCGCGGCGACCGGCGCGTCGGCTCCGTCATCCGCGCGGTGTACGAGTCCGGCGGCCGCTTCGACGGCTGGCGCGAGCACTTCAGCTACGACCTCTGGATGAACTGCGCCGAGAAGACGCTGCCCGAGTACGGCGTCGACGTCGCCTGGTACACCACCCGCGAGCGCACCTACGAGGAGGTCCTGCCCTGGGACCACCTCGACTCCGGCCTGGACAAGGACTGGCTCTGGGAGGACTGGCAGGACGCGCTCGACGAGACCGAGGTCGAGGACTGCCGCTGGACCCCCTGCTTCGACTGCGGCGTCTGCCCGCAGCTCGACCTGGACATCCAGATCGGCCCGACCGGCAAGAAGCTGCTGCCGCTGAGCGTGGTCAACAAGTAGCGCGTCTGCGAACGATCACCAGGCCCGGTCCGGCAACCCCGGACCGGGCCTGACGCGTCCTTGACGACATGGACTACGGCAAGCACCAGGCCCCTCAGGGGTACGAGCCCGGCGAGGGCATCCTGACCACGCTGATCAGGATCCCGGTCCGGATCGTCGTCCTGGTGCTCGTCCTGCCCGCCCGCATGGTCTGGGACGCGCTCACCGCGCTCTGGCACGCCGCCGACCGCATCCTGCTGCGCCCGCTGGGCCGGGCCCTCCTGTGGCTCCTCGACACCCTCGTCCTCACCCCGCTGACCTGGCTGTACACCTGGGTCCTCGCTCCCCTCGGCAAGGCCGTCTCCTGGCTGGCCGTCGCCCTGTTCATCTGGCCCTGGATCGGCCTGTGGCGGTACGTGGTCGTCCCCGTCGCCCGCTACGGGATCGCCGCGCCGGCGGTGTGGCTGTACCGGTCCGTCCTCACTCCGCTGGGCCACGGGCTGCGGTGGATCGGCACCGCCCTGCTCCTCCCGGCGCTGCACGGCCTCGGCAACGGCATCGGCCGGCTGCTCACCGTGCTGCTGATCGCGCCGCTGGGGTTCCTGTGGCGGTACGTGATCGTCCCGGTGGTGCGGTACGGCCTGGTCGTCCCGGTGGCGTGGCTGTACGCCCACGTCCTCACGCCGGTCGGGCACGGCACGGCGTGGGTCCTGAGCAAGCTGTGGCAGGGCACCGCCTGGACCCTGGGCACGCTGTGGCAGGGCACCGCCTGGGTCCTGGGTCAGGCCTGGCGGGGGATCACGGCCACCGGACGCGGTCTGGGTATCGCGGTCGCCTGGCTGGTCATGACCCTGCTGGTCGCGCCCCTCGCCTGGACGTACCGCCGGATCCTCACCCCGGTCGGCCGGGAGATCGCCGCCGCGTTCGAGGTCGCCTGGCGGATCGCCGGATACGTCTCCCGGGCCGTCGGCCGGGCCCTCGCCACGATCGCCTGGTACCTGATCGGCGCCCCGGTCTCCTGGGCGTACCGCACCGTGTGCACCCCCGTCGGCCACTTCCTGCGCGACGCGGTGTGGGCCCCCGCCCGGCGCGCCGCCGCCGAAGCGGGCCGGGCCGCCCGCGCGGCCCTCACCACTGCCCGGGAAACCGTGCGCCAGGCGCGCCGCGACGCCTGGCGGGCCTTGGTCGGCGCCCCGGCCGCCGAGCGGTCCCGGGAACCGCGAGGGATCCCTGCGCGTACTCTGGGTAGTACAACGACTGTCCCCAGCGCGGCGCAGGCGTCCGAGAGCGCCCCGCTCGGCGAGAAATTCGTCAAGCGGGTGTGATCCGGAGCGGCACCCCGGGGGCCACCCGTATTTCGTGGGCGGCGCGCCACCGCGCCCGCCCCGCACTGAGGAGAAGAACCACTGGGCAAGCGACAGCCCGAAGGCCCGCCGCCCGCACCGGCAGTGCAGCGCATCCGCCTGCGCTACACCAAGCGCGGCCGCCTCCGGTTCACCAGCCACCGAGACTTCCAGCGAGCCTTCGAGCGGGCACTGCGCCGCTCCGAGGTGCCGATGGCGTATTCGGCGGGCTTCACGCCCCACCCCAAGGTCTCCTACGCCAATGCCGCACCCACCGGCACGGGCAGTGAGGCGGAGTTCCTGGAGATCGCCCTCACGCAGGCGCGGGATCCCGAGGTCCTGCGTGGACTGCTCGACGCCTCGATGCCGGACGGCCTCGACATCATCGACGCGGTGGAGGCCCGCACCTCGGGCCTGGCCGAGCGGCTCACCGCCTCCGTCTGGGAGATGCGCCTGGACGGCGTCGAGCCCGAGGACGTCCGCACAGCCGTGGCCGCGTTCAACGACGCCGAGACCGTCGAGGTCCAGCGCAAGGCCAAGAACGGCATCCGGACGTTCGACGCCCGCGCCGCCGTCGCCGACCTGCGGGTCGTCGACGCTCCGGCCGATAGGCCGGGTGAGCGGCCCTGTGCGATACTGCGCCTGGTTGTTCGGCACGTGACACCTGCCGTGCGACCCGACGACGTCCTGTCCGGTCTCCGAGCTGTGGCCGACCTGGCGCCGCCCGTTCCCGCATCGGTGACGAGGCTGGCGCAGGGGCTCTTCGACGAGGAGACCGGCACGGTGACCGACCCGCTCGCGCCCGACCGCGAGGCCGCCCCGACCGCACAACCCGCGGTCGCCGGGGCAGCCGTCGCGACGGCGCCGGAAGGTGCAGGTTCCGCGTAAGGCGGTCGTTGTAGCGCAGCCCTCCGACTCGGGAGCCACCTGGGTCGGGCCGCGCACTGACCCACAAGACTTTCGCCAGGCCGTACGCACACCGCATACGGAACCGGCGAGCCAGACACCAGTTCCCGTGCGGCGCCCGCGCCCCGGACGGCGGTATCGCACCACTGCGGACCGAGCCGGACCGGAATCAGACGCGGCGCCCGGGAGCACGACGGGAGAACCGCCCGCATGCCTCAGCCGAACGAACCCGGCACGACCGGGAACAACGACGAGAACACCCCCGGCGACAAGCTGCCGCCGCGCCGCAGGCGCCGCGCCGCTTCCCGCCCCGCCGGCCCGCCCGGCGGCCCCGTGAGCGCAGCCGAGGACGTCACGCCGGCCATACCGGCCGAGGCGTCCGCCGCCCCGGCCACGGACGACACGCCCGGCGAGACGGCCGCCGAGACCGCCCCGCCCGCCCGTACGCGCCGCCGCGCCGTGCGCAAGGCCACCGCGCCCGCGGGCGCCCCCGGGCCGGTGGAGGCGGAGACCGCCGAGCCCGCCCCGGCCGCCGAGGGCCCCGCGCAGCCCGCCGCCGCCGACGAGGAGCCCGCCGCACCCGCGCCGCGCACCCGCCGCCGCGCGGTCCGCAAGGCGACGGCCCCGGCTGGTGCGCCGCAGGCCGCCGAGACCCCCGCCCCGGTCGTCGAGACCCCGGCCGAGCCCGCTCCGGAGCCCGCCGCTGAGGAAACCGAGGACTCCCAGGACTCCGAGGAAGAGACCGTGGTCGCCGTGGAGATCCCCGAAGAGGCCCCGGCGCCCCGCCGTCGTCGCGCCTCCCGCAAGGCCACCTCGCCCGCGGGCGCCCCGCAGGCAGCCGAGGCCGCCGTCGTGGTCGAGCCCGCCGCCCCTGTCGCGGAACCCGCCCCGGTCGCCGAGCCCGCTGCCGCCGCCGAGCCCGTGGAGGCCCCTCGCGGCCGGGCCCGTCGCCGTGCTTCCGCCCCGGCCGGTGCGCCGCAGGCCGGCGCGCCGGTGACCGAGCCGGAGCCGGCCGCCGCCGAGCCCGCCGCTCCCGTCGCCGATGCCGAGGCCACGGAGGAGGCTCCGGCCCCGCGTACCCGCCGCCGCGCGTCGCGCAAGGCGACCTCGCCCGCCGGTGCGCCCCAGGTGACCGAGACCGTCGCGGCCGCCGAGGAGCCCGTCGAGGCCGGCGAGAGCCTGCCCGCCGCCGTCGCCGAGGAGCTCGCCGCCGAGGTGGAGGAGGTCGAGGAGGCCGCCCCGCGCGGACGCCAGCGCCGCCGGGCCACCGCCGCCGCCGGTCGCCCCGAGTTCACCGCCAAGGCCGAGGAGCCGAGCCGCAAGGGCCGGCGCGCGACGCGCCCCGCCGTCGCCGTCTTCCAGGCGCCGGTCTTCGCCGAGCCGATGTTCCAGACCCCCGAGACGGCGGCCGCCGCCGCTGCCGCCGCCGGTTCCTCCTCCGCTTACGACGAGGTCGACGAGGCCGAGGAGCAGCAGACCGCCGAGGTCGAGCGGAGCGCCGCGCCCGCCGAGGCCGCGCCGCAGGGCGGTTCGCGCCGCCGTCGCCGCCGCCGTGGCGAGGCCGAGCCGACCGAGCAGGCCGCCGAGCCCGCCGCCCCGGTCGAGACGCCTGCCGAGCAGACCGCCGACGAGGCCCCCGAGGCCGAGGCGGACGAGCACGAGGGCGAGGACACCGACGAGTACGGCGACCGTCCCTCGCGCCGTCGCCGTCGCGGCGGCCGTCGCCGCCGCCGTGGCGAGGCCAACGACACCGACGACGAGCAGAACACCGACGACGCGCCCGCGCCGTCCCGCGCCGAGGAGCCCCGCGCCGAGCAGGAGACCTCCGACGTCGCCGACGAGAGCGACGAGGACGACGACTCCTCGGCCTCCGGTTCGAGCAGCAGCCGGCGTCGTCGCCGTCGCCGCCGCCGTAGCGGTGACGCCGCCGCCGAGGCCGAGCAGGGCACCGCCGACGACCCGGAGCGTACGGTCGTCAAGGTCCGCGAGCCCCGCAAGAAGGAGGAGCGCGAGCCGGGCACCGGCTTCGACGAGGTCCAGTCCATCAAGGGCTCGACCCGCATGGAGGCCAAGAAGCAGCGCCGCCGAGAGGGCCGCGAGCAGGGCCGCCGCCGCGTCCCGATCATCACCGAGGCCGAGTTCCTGGCGCGCCGCGAGGCCGTCGAGCGCGTGATGGTCGTCCGCCAGAACGGCGAGCGCACCCAGATCGGCGTCCTCGAGGACAACGTGCTCGTCGAGCACTACGTCAACAAGGAGCAGGCCACCAGCTACGTCGGCAACGTCTACCTGGGCAAGGTCCAGAACGTGCTGCCGTCCATGGAGGCCGCCTTCGTCGACATCGGCAAGGGCCGCAACGCCGTCCTGTACGCCGGTGAGGTCAACTTCGAGGCGCTCGGCATGGCCCACGGGCCGCGCCGCATCGAGACCGCGCTCAAGTCCGGCCAGTCGGTCCTGGTCCAGGTGACCAAGGACCCGATCGGCCACAAGGGCGCGCGTCTGACCAGCCAGGTCTCCCTGCCCGGCCGCTACCTGGTCTACGTGCCCGAGGGCTCGATGACGGGGATCAGCCGCAAGCTGCCCGACACCGAGCGCTCCCGCCTCAAGACCATCCTCAAGAAGATCGTCCCCGAGGACGCGGGCGTCATCGTGCGCACCGCAGCCGAGGGCGCGAGCGAGGACGAGCTGCGCCGTGACGTCGAGCGGCTCCAGCAGCAGTGGGAGGACATCCAGAAGAAGGCGAAGGGCACCAGCGGCTCCAACGCGCCGACGCTGCTCTACGGCGAGCCGGACATGACCGTCCGGGTCGTCCGCGACATCTTCAACGAGGACTTCTCCAAGGTCATCGTCAGCGGCGACGACGCGTGGGAGACCATCCACGGCTACGTCTCGCACGTCGCGCCCGACCTGACGGAGCGGCTTTCGCGCTGGACCTCCGAGGTCGACGTCTTCGCGACGTACCGCATCGACGAGCAGCTGATGAAGGCGCTGGACCGCAAGGTCTACCTGCCCAGCGGCGGTTCCCTGGTGATCGACAAGACCGAGGCGATGATCGTCGTCGACGTCAACACCGGCAAGTTCACCGGCCAGGGCGGCAACCTGGAGGAGACCGTCACCAGGAACAACCTGGAGGCGGCCGAGGAGATCGTGCGTCAGCTGCGGCTGCGCGACCTCGGCGGCATCGTCGTCGTCGACTTCATCGACATGGTGCTGGAGTCCAACCGGGACCTCGTGCTGCGGCGGCTCCTGGAGTGCCTGGGCCGCGACCGCACCAAGCACCAGGTCGCCGAGGTCACCTCGCTGGGCCTGGTCCAGATGACCCGCAAGCGGGTGGGCCAGGGTCTGCTGGAGTCCTTCTCCGAGACCTGCGTCCACTGCAACGGGCGCGGTGTCATCGTCCACATGGAGCAGCCGACGTCCGTCGGCGGCGGTGGCGGTGGCGGCGGCAAGAAGTCCAAGAAGCGCGGCCGCGGCGGCGCGGGCCAGGACCACGAGCACGGCCACGACCACGACCACGATCACGACGAGCAGGCCGCCGAGCCCGTCGAGACCGAGGCCGAGCTGGCCGCCGAGGTCGCCGCACCGGTGGCCGTGGAGCCCGCGGTCAGGGATGACGACGAGTTCTACGGCAGCCCCGCCGAGGCCCCGGTCGTAGAGGCCGCGGAGACCCCCAAGGCTCCCGTCGAGGCCGCACCCCAGGGCCGTACGCGCCGTCGGGCCACCCGTAAGGCGCCCGCCCCGGTCGTCGAGGAACCCGTCGCCGAGACCCGGCCCGAGCCGGTCGTCGACACGCCCGCCGAGGCCCCGGTCGTAGAGGCCGCGGAGACCCCCAAGGCTCCCGTCGAGGCCGCACCCCAGGGCCGTACGCGCCGTCGGGCCACCCGTAAGGCGACCGCCCCGGTCGTCGAGGAACCCGTCGCCGAGACCCGGCCCGAGCCGGTCGTCGACACGCCCGCCGAGGCCCCGGTCGTAGAGGCCGCGGAGACCCCCAAGGCTCCCGTCGAGGCCGCACCCCAGGGCCGTACGCG
>NZ_JAFEUF010000106.1 GCF_016901035.1 Streptomyces durocortorensis | reverse complement strand
CGCCGCCCCGCCGCGGGCCCGCCGCCGGGTGACCCGTAAGGTCACCGCTCCGGCAGGCTCGCCCACCGGGTCGGACGACACGGAGATCGTCGTGGTCGCCCCGGCGGCCGAGGCGAAGGCTCCGGAGTCCGAGGACCGGGCGCCCGAGGCGGCCGCGGACTCCACCGCCGCGACGGAATCCGCGTCCGCGGAGGCCGCCCCGGCCAAGAAGACGGCCCGCAAGGCCGCCGTCAAGAAGGCCCCGGCGAAGAAGGCGGCGGCCAAGAAGACCGCTGCGAAGAAGACCGCCACCAAGAAGACGACGGCGAAGACGACCGCGAAGAAGGCGACGAAGAAGACCGTCGCCGCCGAGCAGTCGTCGGCTTCGGTGAGCGCCTCCACCGGTTCCGGGGACGGTGAGCCCTCGGCCGGCTGACGGCCGTCCGGCACCCTCCCGACCGACGCGGACGTCCCGCCCCGAGCACTTCGGGGCGGGACGTCCGCGTTTCCGGCCACGGCGCCCCGGCCGGTCGGCGGCTTCGCTCCCACCCGACAGATGTCCGATGTGTCATGATTTGACGCATCCCTGGGGGGTGAATCCCAGGGGCTCGCCAGCGGTGCACCCGCCGAGGAGGACGTCGATGACGAGCATCAACGAGCAGCTGGTTCCCGTGGCCTCACCCGTCATCGGAGAGGCCGAGATCGACGCCGTGGTCCAGGTGCTGCGCAGCGGACGCGTCGTCCAGGGGCCCGAGGTCGCCGCCTTCGAGGAGCGCTTCTCCGCCCTCGTGGACGGGCGGACCTGCGTCGCCGTCAACTCCGGCACCTCCGCCCTCCACCTGCTGCTCCTGGCCCTGGGCATCGGCAGAGGGGACGAGGTCGTCGTCCCCTCGTTCTCCTTCGCGGCCTCCGCGAACGCGGTCCGCCTGACCGGGGCCGACGTCGTGTTCGCCGACATCGAGCCGGCCGGCTTCGGGCTCGACCCGGCGGCCGTCGAGGCCGCGATCACCCCGCGTACGGCCGCGATCATGCCCGTACACCTCTACGGCCATCCGGCGGCGATGGACCGGATCATGACCGTGGCCGAGCGGCGCGGGCTCGCGGTCGTCGAGGACGCGTGCCAGGCGCACACCGCAGCCCTGCACGGAACGCCGGTCGGGGCGTTCGGCGCGGGCGGCGCCTTCAGCTTCTACCCGACCAAGAACATGCACTCCCTCGAAGGCGGCATGGTCACCACGGCCGACGCCGAAGTCGCCCGCACCGTGCGCCTGTTGCGCAACCAGGGTATGGAGCAGCGGTACGCCAACGAGATCGTCGGCGCCAACATGCGGATGACCGACGTGTCCGCCGCCGTCGGCCGCGTACAGCTCGGCAAGGTCGAGGCCTGGACCGAGCGGCGGCGCGCCAACGCCGCGTACCTCGACGCCCGCATCACGGCCCCGGCCGTCACCACGCCGCCGGTGGCCGAGGGCGCCCGGCACGTCTACCACCAGTACACCGTGCGGATCAGGGGCGACCGGGACGCCGCGATGGCGCGGCTCACCGCGGCGGGCATCGGCAACGCCGTCTACTACCCGACCCCGATCCACCGCCTCAAGCCCTACTGGGAGCCCGACCAGAAGGCGGGCCGCACCTGGGACCTGCCGGAGACCGACAGAGCCGCCGCCGAGGTCGTGTCGCTGCCCGTCCACCCCTCGCTCACCGTGGGCGACCTGGAGCGCGTCGCCACCGCCGTGAACACCCTGGGGGAGAAGCCGTGACCGCCGCACTGAAGGCCGGGCTCATCGGCCTCGGCTCCATGGGCCGACACCACGCCCGGGTGCTCATGGCCCTGGAGGGCGTCGACCTGGTCGGTGTCGTCGATCCGATGGGCGACAAGAACGGCTGGGCCCAGGGCGCTCCCGTGCTGCCGGACGTCGAGCAGCTCCTCGACCTGGGCATCGACTACGCCGTCGTCGCCTGCCCGACCGGACTCCACGAGGAGATCGGACTGCGGCTGGCCGACGCGGGCGTCTGCGTGCTGATCGAGAAGCCGCTCGCCGACTCCGTCGAGGGCGCTCTGCGGCTCGTGCACGCCTTCGAGTCACGGAACCTCGTCGCGGGCGTGGGCCACATCGAGCGGTGCAACCCCGCCCTGCGCTCCCTGCGGGACCGGCTGCAGAGCGGTGAACTCGGCGACCTGTATCAGATCGTGACCCGGCGTCAGGGCCCCTTCCCGCACCGCATCGCCGACGTCGGCGTGGTCAAGGACCTGGCCACCCACGACATCGACCTCACGGCGTGGATGACCGGCCGGAGCTACGTGTCGATCGCGGCCCACACCGTGTCGAAGTCCGGCCGCCCCTACGAGGACATGGTTAGCGCGGTGGGCCGGCTCTCCGACGGGACCATGGTCAACCACCTGGTCAACTGGCTGAGCCCGCTCAAGGAGCGGTTCACCTCCGTCACCGGCGAGCGGGGCTGCCTCATCGCCGACACGCTGACGGCCGACCTGACGTTCTACTCGAACGCCTCCGTCGCCACCGAGTGGGAGGCCCTGCGCGCGTTCCGCGGGGTCTCCGAGGGGGACATGATCCGCTACGCCATCCCCAAGCGTGAGCCGCTGCTCGTCGAGCACGAACTCTTCCGGGACGCCGTGCAGGGCCTCTCCGCCGACATCTGCACCCTGCGGCAGGGGCTGCGCACCGTGGAGGTGGCCGCCTCCCTGCTCGACTCGGCCAGGAGCGGCCGCACCGTCGTCTTCGAGCGGGAGGAAACGATTCCACGTGGCGCTTGACCCTCAGCCCTCAGCCCCGGCACCTGCCCCGGCCCCCGCAGGCAGACCCCGCGGGAAGATCGTCATGCTCGTCGACAACGCGGTGAAGGGGGACTCCCGGGTCCAGAAAGAGGCCCGGTCCGCCGCGGCGTCGGGCTGGGACGTCGTCCTCCTCGGCAAGTCGCCGAACCGGAAGGCGCAGAGCTGGCAGCTGGGGGAGGCCCGGGTCCGGCTGCTGCCCGTGGCGACACCGTTGCACCGCCGCCGGCACGAGTACCGCCGGGCGGTCCTCCGCGCGCCGCTCGCCTACCCGCCGGGCCCTCTGGCCGAGTACCGCAAGCAGCGGATGAAGGCCTGGCGGGCGGAGCTGAACCTGCGGGTCATCGAGGCGGGGCGCAGCGGTTCCGGGGCGGCCGCGACGCGACTGCTGCCGGCCCGCGTGCTCTCCCGGGGCATGGGGCGGTGGGTCCGCCTGCGGGCCCGGCACACCGCGGCGCTGGAGCGGCGCCGCAAGGACATGGACACCCCGCTCGACCGCTTCACCACGGCCTTCTGGGTGCGGGCGATGGGCGAACGGGCCTGGCGGCGGCTCGACCCCGGGCTGTGGGACCTGGAGCTGGCGTACGGGAAGGTCATCGACGCCCTGGAGCCCGACCTGATCCACGCCAACGACTTCCGGATGCTCGGCGTGGGCGCGCGCGCCAAACTGCGGGCCGAGGCCAAGGGGCGCACCGTCCGGCTCGTCTGGGACGCGCACGAGTTCCTGCCCGGCATCAAGCCGTGGAGCCCGCACCCGCGCTGGCACGTCGCCCAGTGCGCCCACGAGCGGGAGCACGCCAAGTACGCCGACGCCGTCACGACCGTCTCGGCCTCGTTGGCGAAGATGCTGGCCGAGCACCACGGTCTGAGCGACCTTCCGGACGTCGTGCTCAACTGCCCCGACACGGTGATCGCCCCTGACCGGGCCGCCGAGCCGGTGCCCGACCTGCGGGCCCTGTGCGGCATCGGACCGGAGGTGCCGCTCGCGGTCTACAGCGGTTCGGCGGCTCCGCAGCGGGGTCTGGACATCATGGTCGAGGCGCTGCCCCGCCTGCCGGAGTCCCACGCGGCGTTCATCGTGCCCCGCGCGGGCTCGCCGTACATGCAGTCGCTCAAGGCGCGGGCGACGGTGCTCGGCGTCCGCGACCGGGTGCACATCCTCCCGTACGTGCCGCACGACCAGGTGGTCCGTCATCTGGCCGCTGCGGACGTCGGGGTCATCCCGATCCACCACTGGCCGAACCACGAGATCGCCCTGATCACCAAGTTCTTCGAGTACTCCCACGCCCGGCTGCCGCTGGTCGTCAGCGATGTCCGGACGATGGCGGCGACGGTCACCGCCACCGGCCAGGGCGAGGTGTTCACGGCCGAGGACGTCGAGGACTACGTACGGGCGATGACCGCCGTCCTCGCCGATCCCCGGCGCTACCGCGACGCCTACGCACGGCGGGACCTGCTCGCGGAATGGACCTGGGAGGCGCAGGCGGCCGTCCTGGACGGCGTGTACTCCCGGCTCGTCGAAGGCGCCCCGGCCCCCGCCGGGCGACGGATGACCAAGGTCGCTCCGTGACCGGACCGCCGGAGGCCACCGTGACCGGACCGTCCGACGTCACGGGGATCCGGCCGCCCGATGTCACCGTGATCGTGGCCGTCTACAACACGATGCCCTACCTGACGGAGTGCCTGAACTCCCTGGTGGCGCAGAGCATCGGGCTGGACCGCCTCGAAGTGATCGCGGTCGACGACGGCTCGACGGACGGCAGCGGGCCGGAACTCGACCGGTTCGCCGCGACGTACCCGGACACGGTCACGGTGCTGCACCAGGCCAACTCCGGCGGTCCGGCCGCCCCGAGCAACCGCGCCCTGGAACGGGCGACGGGCCGGTTCGTCTTCTTCGTCGGCTCCGACGACCGGCTGGGGGATCAGGCCCTGGAGCGGCTGGTGGCGTACGCCGACGAGCACGGGTCGGACATCGTCGTCGGCAGGGCGGTCGGGGTCAACGGGCGCTACGTGCACCAGAAGCTGTACGAGCACAACGCCCCCGACATCAGCCTCTACGACTCGTCGCTGCCGTTCACGCTGGCCAACACCAAGCTCTTCCGGCGCTCGCTGGTGGAGGAGTACGGCCTGCGCTTCCCCGAGGACCTGCCGGTCGGCAGCGATCAGCCCTTCACCATCGAGGCGTGCGTTCGGGCCCGCCGGATCTCCGTGCTCGCCGACTACATCTGCTACTACGCGGTCAAGCGGGGCGACGCGAGCAACATCACCTACCGGGCCGACCATCTCAGCCGGCTGCGGTGCACCGCCCGCATCATGGCGCACGCGGCCGGTCTCGTGGAGGCGGGCCCGCGGCGGGACGCGCTGCTGTCCCGGCACTTCACCTGGGAGCTCTCCAAGCTCCTGCTGGCCGACTTCCCGGCCCTGCCCGCGGTGACCAGGAAGAGCCTGTGCGAGGGGATCGCGGAGCTGCTGGACGCCTACTACACCGACGCGCTGCGTGACGGTACGGGGGTATGCAGACGGGTGCGGTTCGGTCTGGCCCGCCAGGGGGCCGTGGACGCCCTGAGCCGGGCCATCGCGGACGAGACCCGGCAGGGAGCCCCGCCCTTCCTGCTGGAGGGCGACCGGGCCTTCGCTCTCTATCCGGGGTTCCGGGACCTCGCCGTCGGGCTGGACGACCGGTACTACGAAGTCCTCGGCGAGACCGTCGCGGGCCGGCTCGCGGCGGGGACCGTGTTCGAGTCGGCGGACTGGGAACAGCACGGCGAGGACCTCGGTATCACCGTCCGGCTGCGCCTGAAGGTCACCGGCGACACCTCCTCGGTGACGGTCGCCCTGGCCCAGGGCGCGATGCCGCAGAGCGCGGACCGGCCGGGCGCCCGCAGGCTGGGGCCGAAGCAGCCACGCCCCTCGTCGCCCGGCGACCTCACCGCGACGGAGGCGGCACAGGACGGACCCGGCACCCGCGTCCTGGCCCGCCTCCCGGTGGCCGCGGCCAAGGCCAAGAAGGGGGCCCGGGTCTACCTCGACGTCGCCGGGCGGACCTACGAGATCCCGGTACGGACCCAGGGGCGGCCCATGCCGCTGGCCCGCCGGTGGGGCGAGGCCGAGCCCCACCGGGTCGCGGCCTGGCCCAACTCCAAGGGCAGGCTCGTGATCACGACGGCTCCGCTGACGGAGCGCGGGGGATGGGGGACACGGCTGTCGAGAGCGCTGCGATCGCTGGGATCGCTGGGATCAGAGAGAAAATCGCTGGGATCCGAGAGGAAGCGGAGCGGATGAACATCTGTGTGGTCGCCCTGGGCAAGATCGGGCTCCCGCTCGCCGTGCAGTTCGCCGCCAAGGGCCACACGGTGATCGGCGCGGACACCGACGAGCGGGTCGTCTCCCTCGTGAACGCGGCCACCGAGCCCTTCCCCGGCGAGGAAGGGCTCGGCGAGCGGCTGCGGGAGGCGGTCGGAGCGGGCCGGCTCTCGGCCACCACCGACACCACGGCCGCGGTCGCCGCGTCCGACGCCGTCGTGATCGTCGTCCCGCTCTTCGTGGACGCCGAGGGCGTCCCCGACTTCGGCTGGATGGACGCCGCCACCAAGTCCGTCGCCGCCGGGCTGCGGCCCGGCACCCTGGTCAGCTACGAGACCACCCTGCCCGTGGGCACCACCCGCACCCGCTGGGCGCCGATGCTGGCCGAGGGCTCCGGACTGAGCGCCGGGACGGACTTCTCCCTGGTCTTCTCGCCGGAGCGGGTCCTCACCGGCCGGGTCTTCGCCGATCTGCGCCGCTACCCCAAGCTGGTCGGCGGCGTCGACCCGGAGTCCGCCCGGCGCGGAGTCGCCTTCTACGCATCCGTGCTCGACTTCGACGACCGCGACGACCTGCCCCGCCCCAACGGCGTCTGGGACCTGGGCCCGGCGGAGGCCTCCGAGCTGGCGAAGCTCGCCGAGACGACCTACCGGGACGTCAACATCGCGCTGGCCAACCAGTTCGCCCGCTTCGCCGACCGCCGCGACATCGACGTCGAGCAGGTCATCGAGGCGTGCAACAGCCAGCCCTACAGCCACATCCACCGGCCGGGCATCGCCGTCGGCGGGCACTGCATCCCGGTCTATCCGCAGATGTACCTGTGGAACGACCCGGAGGCGACGGTGGTCCGCGCAGCCCGCCAGGCCAACGCCGCCATGCCCGCGTACGCCGTCGACCTGCTGGCGGCCGCCTACGGCGACCTGAGCGGCGTGGGAGTGCTGGTCCTGGGCGCCGCCTACCGGGGCGGCGTCAAGGAGACCGCCTTCTCGGGCGTCTTCGGCGTGGTCGAGGCGCTGCGGGCACGCGGCGCCGTGCCGTTCGTCTCGGACCCCCTGTACGGCCCCGACGAGCTGAGGGCACTGGGACTGGTCCCGCACGAGGGCCAGACCGTCACCGCGGCGATCGTCCAGGCCGACCACGCCGAGTACCGCGAGCTCTCGGCGGACGTCCTGCCGGACGTGCGCGTGCTGGTCGACGGACGCCGTACGACCGACCCCGACCCCTGGCCGGGGGTGCGGAGGATCGTCATCGGCGGGTGAGCCGGGGGCGACCGGTCCTCACCCCGTCTGTTCGGTGAGGACCTCGTCCGTCTCCGTGTAGCGGGCCCCGGTCGCCGGGCACTCCCACTCCCCGGGTGCGCCCTCCCGGGGAACCAGCCGTACGCCGGTCCGTCCGACCCAGCCGATCCGACGGGCCGGCACCCCCACCACCAGCGCGAAGTCCGGGACGTCCCGGGTCACGACGGCACCGGCCGCGACCATCGCCCACGCCCCGATCCGGACCGGGGCGACACAGACCGCCCGTGCCCCGAGCGACGCGCCCTCCGCGACCGTGACCCCCACCGGCTCCCAGTCGCCGCCGCGCCGCTGCCGGCCGTCGGGGTCGACCGACCGCGGGTTGTGGTCGTTGGTGAGCACCACCGCCGGGCCCACGAAGACCCCGTCCGCCAGCTCGGCCGGCTCGTAGACGAGGGCGAAGTTCTGCAGCTTCACGTTGTCGCCGATCCGCACGCCGGCGCCGACGTAGGCCCCCCGGCCGACCACACAGTGCTCGCCGAGCCGCGCCCCCTCACGGATCTGGGCCAGCTCCCAGACGCTGCTGCCCGCTCCGACGACGGCACTCTCGTCGACCTGGGCGGTCGGCTGCACTCGGTAGTCCACGTTCGACGCCTTCCGGAGAGGGTTCTCCGCGAAACTCTACGGTTTGACCCCCACACCCCCGCCCCGTAACCTTGACCCTCGGTGTGTTTCCTTAACGCGCCTACCCCTGAGCACATCCCTCCCGGTAACGGTCGGTGTTCGCGCCGTCCGCCAGGAGAGGCCGCTCATCCTTCCGGATCGTCCCGGGCCCCGGCCCGTGCGAGCGGCTGGCATCAGGGGATCCGTTCCGAGCGAGAGAGAGATCCGCGTGTACGCCATCGTGCGCAGCGGTGGTCGCCAGCACAAGGTTGCTGTCGGCGACATCGTTGAGGTTGACAAGATTTCCACTGCCAAGGTTGGCGACACGGTCGAGCTCTCGACCCTGCTCGTTGTCGACGGTGACTCGGTCACCAGCGACCCGTGGGTGCTGGACGGCATCAAGGTCACGGCCGAGATCGTGGACCACCACAAGGGCGCGAAGATCGACATCCTTCGCTACAAGAACAAGACCGGCTACCGCCGTCGCCAGGGTCACCGCCAGCAGTACACGGCGATCAAGGTCACCGGTATCCCCGCGGCTGCGAAGTAAGGGACTGAGAACACATGGCACACAAGAAGGGCGCATCGTCCACTCGGAACGGGCGCGACTCCAATGCTCAGCGGCTCGGCGTGAAGCGCTTCGGCGGTCAGGCCGTCAACGCCGGTGAGATCCTGGTCCGCCAGCGCGGCACCCACTTCCACCCCGGCGCGGGCGTCGGCCGTGGCGGCGACGACACGCTGTTCGCGCTGACCGCCGGTGCGGTGGAGTTCGGCACGCACCGCGGCCGCAAGGTCGTGAACATCGTTCCGCTCGCCGTCTGATCCTTCTCAGCGCGCGCAGAACGACACACAGCACCTTCCGAGGGCGGATCTCAGCTTTCCCGGCGAACGGGGAAGCGGGTCCGCCCTCGGCGTGTTACGACAGAGACAATTCCGTATTTCCCTGCTGTACCTGGAGGCACCAACCATGACCACCTTCGTGGACCGCGTCGAGCTGCATGCCGCCGCGGGTAACGGAGGCCACGGCTGCGCCTCCGTCCACCGTGAGAAGTTCAAGCCGCTGGGAGGCCCCGACGGGGGCAACGGCGGACGCGGCGGCGATGTGATCCTCGTCGTCGAGCAGTCCGTGACCACGCTGCTCGACTACCACCACAGCCCCCACCGCAAGGCCACCAACGGCCAGCCCGGCGCCGGCGACAACCGCTCCGGCAAGGACGGCCAGGACCTGGTCCTGCCCGTGCCGGACGGCACCGTGGTCCTCGACAAGGCCGGGAACGTGCTCGCCGACCTCGTCGGCCAGGGCACCACCTTCGTGGCCGGTCAGGGCGGCCGCGGCGGCCTCGGCAACGCGGCGCTGGCCTCGGCCCGCCGCAAGGCTCCGGGCTTCGCGCTGCTCGGCGAGCCGGGCGAGAGCCGGGACATCGTCCTGGAGCTCAAGACCGTTGCCGACGTGGCCCTCGTGGGCTACCCGAGCGCGGGGAAGTCCTCGCTGATCTCGGTGCTCTCCGCGGCCAAGCCGAAGATCGCGGACTACCCGTTCACCACCCTCGTACCGAACCTCGGCGTCGTCACCGCCGGTTCGACCGTCTACACCATCGCCGACGTCCCCGGGCTCATCCCCGGCGCCAGCCAGGGCAAGGGCCTCGGCCTGGAGTTCCTGCGGCACGTCGAGCGCTGCTCGGTCCTCGTGCACGTCCTGGACACCGCGACGCTGGAGTCCGACCGCGACCCCGTCTCCGACCTCGACATCATCGAGGAGGAGCTGCGCCAGTACGGCGGCCTGGAGAACCGGCCCCGCATCGTCGCCCTGAACAAGGTCGACATCCCGGACGGCCAGGACCTCGCCGACATGATCCGCCCCGACCTGGAGGCCCGCGGCTACCAGGTCTTCGAGGTCTCCGCCATCGCGCACAAGGGCCTCAAGGAGCTGAGCTTCGCGCTCGCCGGGATCATCGCCGAGGCGCGCGCGTCCAAGCCCAAGGAGGAGGCGACCCGCATCGTCATCCGCCCCAAGGCCGTCGACGACGCGGGCTTCACCGTCACCCTGGACGACGAGGGCATCTACCGGGTGCGCGGCGAGAAGCCCGAGCGCTGGGTGCGCCAGACCGACTTCAACAACGACGAGGCCGTCGGCTACCTCGCCGACCGGCTCAACCGCCTCGGTGTCGAGGACTCCCTGATGAAGGCGGGCGCCCGGGCCGGCGACGGCGTCGCGATCGGCCCCGAGGAGAACGCGGTCGTCTTCGACTGGGAGCCGACCGTGAGCGCCGGCGCCGAGATGCTCGGCCGCCGCGGCGAGGACCACCGCCTGGAGGAGCCGCGCCCCGCCGCGCAGCGCCGCCGGGACCGCGACGCCGAACGCGACGACGCGGAGAAGGAGTACGACGAGTTCGACCCCTTCTAGGGGTACCGGTTCCAGGGGTACCGGGAAATTCGGTCCCTTCCAGGGCTGTCGGCAAAGGAGTTGCCCCCTTCCGAAGGGGGCGGGCTCCCGGCCGCGGCCCCCGGCCCGTCTCTCCGGAGGCGGGCCGTCCGGTAGCCTCGGGGCCGGGCGTCGGCGGTTTCCGCCGGTCACACCGGGTGCACGCGCTGCTCATGTGCCGATTGCGCAACACATCTGTGGGGTCGGTCACCCCGCGCAACACCCCGGTACCGCCCAACTTCCCTGGCCAGAGGGTGAACTGCGGGCATCCGCAGGGCGAGCGACGGACGACGTCCACCTTGCGAGACGGTCACGGAGAGTGCGACCATCACACTGTTCCCCCTGTCATAGCAAGGTAGGTCGTCTGTGTCTGTGCCGCATGAAGCCAAGCCCCGGACCACAGCGGTCGTGCTCGCCGGTGGGACCGGCCAGCGCGTCGGCCTGTCGATCCCCAAGCAGTTGCTGAAGATCGCCGGCAAGGCCGTCATCGAGCACACGCTGACCATCTTCGAGAACGCCGAGGGCATCGACGACGTCATCGTGCTGATGGCGCCCGGGTTCGTCCCCGACGTCGAGAAGATCGTCGCGAAGGCCGGACTGTCCAAGGTCACGCGGATCATTGAGGGCGGCACCACCCGCAACGAGACCACCGAGCGCGCCATCACGGCCCTCGGAGAGGGCCTCGCCGAGGGCGAGGACCGCAACGTCCTCTTCCATGACGCGGTCCGCCCCCTGCTGTCACAGCGTGTGATCACGGACTGCGTCGACGCGCTGGAGCGCTACCAGGCTGTCGACGTCGCCATCCCGTCCGCGGACACGATCATCGTGACCCGTACGCACGGTGAGGACGGCGAGTTCATCACCGACGTGCCCGACCGCTCCCGGCTGCGCCGCGGCCAGACGCCGCAGGCCTTCAAGCTCTCCACGATCCGCAGGGCGTACGAGGTCGCGGCGGGAGACCCCAACTTCCAGGCCACCGACGACTGTTCCGTGGTCCTCAAGTACCTCCCCGACGTGCCGATCTACGTGGTCGCGGGCGACGAGTACAACATGAAGGTGACCCAGCCGGTCGACGTCTTCATCACCGACAAGCTCTTCCAGCTGGCCTCCACCGCCGCCCCGCGCCAGGCCGACGAGGCCGCCTACCGGGAGCTGCTCACGGGCAAGACCCTGGTGGTCTTCGGCGGTTCGTACGGCATCGGCGCCGACATCGCGGCCCTCGCCGAGAGCTACGGCGCGAAGGTCTACGCGCTGGGCCGCTCCACCACCGGGACGCACGTGGAGAACCCGGAGCACGTGGACGACGCGCTCTCCAAGGCGTACGCCGAGACCGGGCGGGTCGACTACGTCATCAACACCGCGGGCGTGCTGCGGATCGGCAAGCTGGCCGAGACCGACAACACGACCATCCAGGAAGCGCTGAACGTCAACTACCTGGCCCCCGTCCAGATCGCCCGCGCCTCGTACAAGTACCTGGCCGAGACCCAGGGCCAGTTGCTGCTCTACACCTCCAGCAGCTACACCCGGGGCCGTGCCGAGTACAGCCTCTACTCCTCCACCAAGGCCGCCATGGTCAACCTGACCCAGGCGCTCGCCGACGAGTGGGCGGGCGAGGGCATCCGGGTCAACTGCGTGAACCCGGAGCGCACTGCGACCCCGATGCGCACCAAGGCGTTCGGCCAGGAGCCCGAGGGCTCGCTGCTCTCCTCGGAGGCCGTGGCGCGCACCTCGCTGGACGTCCTGCTCTCCGAGCTGACCGGTCACGTCATCGACGTACGGCAGCAGGACCCGACGGCCGGAGCCGCCGAGTCCTCCGGCTTCGAGCAGGCTCTGGCCTCGGTGCTGGACCGTCAGTCAGATGTGTAATAATTCTTGACAAATGAGCTTTTCGGGCCTCTGTGATCACCTTTCCGTGAGCACAGAGGCCCGAATGCGTGAGAACGCATCCTTTTATTTCCCGCTATAGGTGAATTAACCGGCACCCCTCTCTGGAGCAGGTTCTTCGTGATTTCGACAGCTATTCGCCTGGCCCGCGTGGGCAACGGGTCTGAGCTGGCGGCAGCGTTGCTGATGGGGTTGGGATACCCCTGCGTCATGCTCGCCGCGCTTCTCCCCAACATCTGGTTCTTCGCGGCGGCCGCGGCCGTCACGTATGTTGCGGACTGGTATCTGCACCAGCGGGGGAGTTACCTGATCAACCGGCTCGGCAAAGTGCGCGCCGGCCTGTCGATCCGCTTTCTGCTCCGCCAGTTGATGGTGATCCTGCTCCTCGCGCGACTGGATCTCGCGGAAGAGCCGCTCTTCTACGCGGCGGTGGCAGGATTCCTGCTCTTCTACGCGCTCCAGGCCCCGCACGGGGCGCTCACCACGCTGATCCGGCTGCGCCGCACGATGCCGGTCGTCACGCGCAACGTCGACCTGAGCGCCGTCCGCATCCCCGACGCCCCTCCGCAGCTGCTGCTGCGGCGGTCCGCCGAGAAGATGCTCCACCTGGACATTCCCGCGGTCGCCGGTGTGCTGATCGCGGCCGGGACGGGCGTGGACGGGATCGGCTACGCGGGCGCCGCCCTCACCCTGCTGCTGGCGCTGCTCTACCTGATCCTGCTCGCCCCGTTCGCGCGCCGCAGCCGGCTGGTTCCCCCGGCCCCCGCGGTGCTCGCCGCCGTGGACACCTGGCTGCGCTCGTACCAGCCGACGGTGGTGTTCTACTTCTCCGGCTCGAACGAGTCCGCCTACCAGGGCAACATGTGGCTGGAGACCATGAGCCGGGTCGAGGGGCGGCCGCTGATCATCATGCGGGAGCGCGGTCTCGTCCCGCAGCTCGCCGAGACCTCCGTCCCGGTGATCTGCGTCCCGGCGGGCACGCACCTGATGAACCTGGACCTCTCCACGGTCCGGGTCTGCCTCTACCCCGCGAACGTGGGCAAGAACATCCACATCCTGCGCGTTCCGACCATGAAGCACGTCTTCATCGGCCACGGCGACAGCGACAAGCTCGCCAGTGTGAACCCCTACTCCAAGGTGTACGACGAGGTGTGGACGGCGGGCCGGGCCGGCCGCGACCGCTACGCGCTGGCCGACGTGGGCGTCCGCGACGAGGACATCGTCGAGGTCGGACGCCCGCAGCTGGAGCCCATCCAGAGCTGGACGGGCACCATCCGCAACCCCATCGCCACCGTCCTCTACGCCCCCACCTGGGAGGGCTGGGACGACAACCCCGGCAACACCTCGCTGCTGCTGGCCGGCGAGAACATCGTGCGGCGGCTGCTGGCCGCGGACCCGCCGGTCCGGGTCATCTACAAGCCGCACCCCTTCACGGGCATCCGGAGCGCCAAGGCGAAGGCCGTCGACACCAGGATCACCGCCATGCTGGAGGCCGCGGCCGTGAAGCGCGCCGCTGAGCCCCGCTGGGCCGCCGAGGCCTCGGAAGCGGCGGCCGGGCAGCGCGAGGCCCGGGCCGAACTGGCGCGCATCGAGGCCCGTCTGGCCCAGCTGGAGTCCTCCGGCCGCTCCGGCGGGGACGCGGCCGAGCTGTCGAGGATCTCGCTCGCCGACCCCGCGCGGGAGGCCGAGACGACGGCCCTGCGGTCCGCGTGGAACGACGCCTACTGGCGGTCCTTCGGCTGGTGGGAGCACCGTACGGTCACCGGGGCGCAGCCTCGTCTGTACGACTGCTTCAACGAGGCCGACGCGATGGTCTCGGACATCTCCAGTGTGGTCTCCGACTTCATCGCGAGCGGCAAGCCCTACGCCGTGACCGACTCCGCGGCCCTGGGCGCGGAGGAGTTCCGGAGGCAGAACACCGCGGTGCGCGCCGCCGTGATCCTCACCAACGGGGCCGCGGAGCTCGACGAGCTGCTGGCCGCCGTGGCGGACCCCGCGGCGGACACCCAGGCCGAGGCGCGGCACGAGCTGAAGAGCTATCTGCTGGGCCCGGACGAGCCGACGTCCATGGAGCAGTTCAACGCCGCCGTGCGCGCTCTCACGGCCAAGGCCGAGGCGCGCAACGCGGGCGTCGCCCAGCGGTCCGCCGGTCAGCCGGTGGTGTCGGCGGGGCCCGACCCGGAGGACTCCTCCAGCGGTGCCGGCGACGGCGAGCAGGAGCTGTCCGACGAGGCGGCGGCCTCGGCGGACCCGGACGCGGTCGGCGCGTCCGAGCGGGATCCGGCCACGGGCGAGGAAGCCTCCCGCCTGCACTGACCCGCCGGTCTTCGGACAAGTGATCGGTGATCATCTGTCCGGAAATGAAGCAACCCCGACAGCGGCCCGTCCGTCTCTCCCAGAGGAGGGATGAACGGGTCGCTCGTCGTATGAGTGCATAAAAAGTGCATAGTCGGGCAATCTCCCCTTCGTTGTGATCCAATCGACAGGTGCAGATGGCCGACATGCCGCAGAAGAGCGATGAGCCCGATGTCAGTGTGATCATCGGGGTGTATGAAGCGATGCCCTACCTGGTGCGCTGCCTGGAGTCCGTCCAGGCGCAGACCATCGGCGCGGGCCGGATGGAGATCGTCGCGGTCGACGACGGTTCCACGGACGGCAGCGGGGAGTATCTGAAGGAGTTCGCCGCCCGCACGGACATCCCCATGAGAGTCGTCAGCCAGGAGAACTCCGGCGGGCCGAGCGGCCCCCGCAACGTCGGCCTGTGCATGGCCCGCGGACGGTACGTCTTCTTCCTGGACGCCGACGACCACTTCGGCGACGAGGCCCTGGAGCGCCTGGTCGCCATGGGGGACCGGGCCGGCACGGACGTCGTCCTCGGCAAGATCGTGGGCGTCAACCGGGGCGCGGCGAAGTCGATGTGGAAGGAGACGGTCGAGCGCGCCGATCTCTTCGACTCCAACATCAAGTTCACGCTCAGCGCCCAGAAGCTGTTCCGCCGGGACCTCCTCGTACGTCTCGGCATGTCCTTCGACGAGACGCTGCGGACAGGTGAGGACGCCCTGTTCACCATGGAGGCCTACCTCCGGGGCAACGGCGTCTCCGTCGTCGCCGACTACACCTGCTACTACCTGGTGGGCCGCGAGGACAGCAACCAGATGACCAAGAAGGGCGACTACACGCGGCGCTTCGACTCGGCCCGGGCGCTCATGGGCCTCATCGCCGAGCTCGTGCCTGCCGGGCCCCGGCGCGACGCGCTGATGGTGCGTCCCTTCGCCATCACGTTGCTGCCACAATTCGGCCCCAAACTGCTCAAGCAGAAGGAGGCCGTCCGCAAGCGGAAGATGGCCCTCGCCGCCCCGCTCGTGGAGTCCTACTGGACCCCCGGCCTCGCTCGCCGGGTCAAGGTCCACGAGCGGCTCCGGCTGATGTGCATCGCCGAGAACCGGCTCGACCTCCTGCTCGACGTCCTGCGTTTCATGAAGGCCGGCGAGGAGCCCGGGAAGGTCCGCCGGGGCAACCCGCCCAGGCTCCACCTGGCATATCCCCACTTCGGCGAGGGGGCGCCGCTCCCCGACTCCGCCTACGAGGTGACCGTGACGGAGTGGATCGGGGGCAACCGCGTCGACCCGACGCCGCCGAAGCCGTACGTCTCCTTCGCCCGCCGGGTCGTCCGCAAAGTCCGCCGGACGGCGCACGCGGCCTTCCGCGCGCCCCGGGCGCACCGCGTCTGAGACGTCACCTTCCGGCCGGGCTCCCGCCCCGGGCACACACCCGGCGGGAGCCCTCGGGGGGCGTATCGCCCTCACTCTGTGATTGGCGTCACGCCATACTGTTGGGCAACCATGAGACCGTTGTACCCGTCTCATTTACGCCCCGGTTTCCTGGGGTTCATCATCAGCACGTCCCCCCGGAAAGGCACTCTCCCGTGGCGCCCCTCGATGCGATCCCCGAAGAGCTCAGTCGGCTCATGAAGTACTTCCCCGAGACGCCGGTCGAGGAGCGCCCCGCCTTCCATCGCGCAGCCGAGAACTTCCTGTCCCAGGCCGCGCCCAAGCTGGTGCGCCAGTTCTCGCCGATGGCCCGCGTCAAATGGCACCTGGCCGCCAGCGGCCGCGGCGAGGAGCTGGGCGAACTCCTCCACTACGAGCGGGAGAACCCGGGAGCCTTCTCCGTGCGCGGCCTGAGGCGCGCACGGATCGAACTGCCCGGCGTGGAGAGCGACTCGCTGCCCCCCTCGGTGCGCAACTTCACCCGCAGCGAGCTGCCGGTGCGCAGCAAGCTCCTGGACCTCGCCTGGCGTGACGGCAAGCTCGTCGTGGGCGGTTACGCCTACATCCCCAACGCCCCCTCCGCGACGGGCAAGCGCTCGCTGCGCGTCGCCGCCCTGCGGCGCCTGGGCAGCCGGAGCACCCTGCCGCTGCGCCTGCGCACGGTCCGGGAGCCGCGCGCCACCATCGCCGCCAAGGGAGCGCTGTACAACTACGACTGGTCGGGCTTCGAGCTGGCCGTCGACCCGAGCCGCCTGCGGGTGCAGGGCAAATGGCAGCCCGCCACCTGGCGCCTCGGTATCGGCATCCCCCGCCCCGGCGGCATGTCCATCGGCAGCGTCACCAAGAACAACGCCGGCTCCGCCGGACACAGCCTGACCCGCTTCCTCGACGACGGCGTGCGCCTCGTCGCCGGCTTCGACCGCAACCGCTTGCGGATCTCGGTCGACGTGGTGCCCGCCGAGGTCGTCGGCCACGAGTCCGACGGCGAGCACCTCACCGTCACGCTGCGCTCCCGCGTCACCACCCCCGCGGGCAAGTACCCCACGGGGCTGAGGATCTCGCACGCCTCCAGCGGCTTCTCCGCCGAACTGCAGCTCCAGCAGACCGAGAGCGGAGCCGACGGCTGGCTGCGGCACACGGCCAAGCTGGCCTTCGCCGACATCCCGGTCGACCGGATCGTGCCCGGCCGCTCCTGGAAGTACAACGTCAGCATCCTCTTCGCGGACGGCACCAGCCGCCGGGCCACCATGGGCCAGAAGCTGGAGACCGGCGTGCACCCGCTGCCCGAGGGCCGGGAGTTCGCCGTGGTGACCGACGGCGTCGGCAACTTCACCCCGCAGATCCGCGTCAACATGCCGCTCGTCGACGACGTCCGGTGGAGCGCCGACGGCGAACTGGTGCTCAGCGGCGTCTACACCGGGCGCACGGACGGGATGAGGATGGTCCTGCGCCACACCACCCGTCACGAGGACCGCCCGCTGCCGGTCGAGTTCGCGGACGGACGCTTCACCGCCCGGGTCACCCCGGACACCATGCCCTCCTACGACGGAATGGTCTCGCTCCGCCAGGGGCGCTGGCTGCCCAGGCTCCGCGCCACCACCGAGTGGGACCACACCCACGACATCCCGGTCCGGATCCGGCCGGACCTGGTCGGCACCCTGCCGCTCGTCCACCAGGGAACGAACCGTACGTACACGGTCGAGCGCCTGGACTACGACCGGATCTTCATCGAGGCGGGCAGCGTCCTGCCCCCCGAGCTGCGCTCCGCCTACCACCAGCGGCTGATGAGCGACGTGACCACTCCCGAGCTGCGCAAGCTGCCGCTCTGGAACGCCGTGCTCTACAACAGCTTCGGTGGCAAGCAGTTCTCCGACTCGCCCCGCGCGATCTACGAGGAGCTGGCGCGCCGGGACTCGGACCTGGAGCACATCGTCATGGTCCGCGACGAGCAGGTCCCCCTCCCGCCCGGCGTCCGGGGCGTGGAGTGGCGCAGCGCCGAGTGGTACGAGGCGCTCGCCCGCAGCCGTTACGTGGTCACCAACGGCGGCATCAAGGACTGGTTCGTCCGCCGCGAGGACCAGGTCGTCGTCCAGACCTGGCACGGCACCCCGCTCAAGCGCATCGGGGCCGACCTGCTGGGCACGCCGAAGGCGAACCTCGCCTACATCGGGAGCCTTCCCCAGCGCTCGCGCCAGTACAACCTCTTCATCACGCCCAACGCCTTCTCCACCCCGATCATGACCAACTCCTTCCGCCTCCAGTGCGAGGTCCTGGAGGCGGGCTACCCGCGCAACGACGTCTTCCACGCCCCCGACCGCGTCAAGCGCGCCGCGGCCGTACGGGAGAAGCTCGGCATCCCCGCGGGCAAGAAGGTCGTCCTGTACGCGCCCACCTGGCGCGACGACCAGCGCTACGGCGGCCGGCGCTTCAAGCTGGACAACCAGATCGACGTCGAGGCCGCCCGCAGCGAGCTCGGCGACGACCACGTGCTGCTCTACCGCAAGCACCACAAGGTCCTCGACTCCATCCCCGGCGCCGGACAGGGCTTCGTCTACGACGTCACGTACTACCCGGACATCGCCGACCTCTACCTGATCGCCGACGTGCTGATCACGGACTACTCCTCGGTGCTGTTCGACTTCGCGCACTCCGGGCGTCCGATGCTCTTCTTCACGTACGACCTGGAGCACTACCGCGACACCCTGCGCGGCTTCTACTTCGACTTCACCTCCCGCGCCCCCGGCCCGCTGATCAAGACCTCCGAGGACCTGGTCTCCGCGATCCGGAACATCGACGCGGTGAGCGAGGAGTACAAGGAGAAGTACGCCCAGTTCCGGGTCGACTTCTGCGAGCCCTCGGACGGCCGCGCCGCCGCCCGGGTCGTCGACCGGATGCTCGCCGTCAACGACGAGCTGCAGAGCTGATCCACCGGCCGCCCTCCGGCGTCCACCGAGCGGAACGGGCAGGCGGCGGGGGCGGCCGCTCGCGTACTGTGACGTGCCGGGGGCGGTACCGGCCGACAGGCTTCGACGCCCTCGTCGGACACCGGGGCGATCCAGAGCGAGGAAGCACGTGGCAGAGCAGAGGCCGTCGCACCGCGAGTCGGCGGTGACCGGCGCCCGCAGGGTCGTCGTCAAGGTCGGCTCCTCCTCGCTCACCACCGCCTCCGGAGGCCTCGACGCCGACCGGGTCGACGCCCTCGTCGACGTCCTCGCCAAGGTCAGGGACGGCGGCGAACGCGAGGTGGTCCTCGTCTCCAGCGGAGCCATCGCCGCCGGACTCGCCCCGCTCGGCCTCGTCCGCCGGCCCAAGGACCTGGCCCGCCAGCAGGCCGCAGCCAGCGTCGGGCAGGGCCTCCTCGTGGCCCGCTACACCGCCTCGTTCGCCCGCTACGGCGTCCGCGTCGGACAGGTGCTCCTGACCGCCGACGACACCAGCCGCCGCGGCCACTACCGCAACGCCTACAGCACCCTGGACAAGCTCCTGGAGATGGGCGCGGTCCCCGTCGTCAACGAGAACGACACCGTCGCCACCGACGAGATCCGCTTCGGCGACAACGACCGGCTCGCCGCCCTCGTCGCCCACCTCGTCCACGCCGACCTGCTCGTCCTCCTCTCCGACGTGGACGGCCTCTACGACGGACCGCCCGGCACCCCCGGCGCCTCCCGCATCGCCGAGGTCACCGGCCCCGACGACCTCGCGGACGTCACCATCGGCAGCGCCGGGAAGGCGGGCGTGGGCACCGGAGGCATGGTCACCAAGGTCGAGGCCGCCAACATCGCCACCGCAGCCGGCGTCCCCGTCGTCCTCACCTCCGCCAGCCGGGCCGCCGACGCTCTCGCCGGCCGCGACACCGGCACCTACTTCCACCGCACCGGCCGCCGCTCCGCCGACCGGCTCCTGTGGCTGGCCCACGCCTCCACCCCGCAGGGCGCGCTCACCCTCGACGACGGTGCCGTACGGGCCGTGGTGGAGCGGCGCACCTCACTGCTGCCCGCCGGAATCTCCGCCGTCGAGGGCGAGTTCAGCGCCGGCGACCCGGTCGAACTACGCGACCCGCACGGCGCCCCGATCGCCCGCGGACTCGTCAACTTCGACGCGAAGGAGATCCCCCAGCTACTCGGCCGCTCCACCCGGGACCTGGCCCGTGAACTGGGCCCCGCCTACGAGCGCGAGGTCGTACACAGGGACGATCTGGTCCTTCTCACGCCGCGCCTCACCCGCTGAAACGGCTGAAAGTCCCGCTCTTCGGCAGGGACCTTCACCAAAACCACCCCACGCCCGCCTGTGGACTGGTCCACTTTGTAGTGGGGAAACAGGGGTACCGCAGAGCAACACATCACAGGAGGCCGCCGGTGAGACGAGCGCGCCCGGGGGCGCCGCCCCGAGGCACGGCCAGCCGCGCCCTGACGAGTGTCGGGGCGGGGGCGGATTTCGACCGGAATCCCCTTCCGTCGGACACCGTCGAACGGGAGCCGGTCACGACGGCGAAGGAGGAGTCCCCGCAGTCGAAGCTCTGGCACATCACGCTCAGCGTGTCGGGCACCGAGACTCCGCTCGGAGAGGTCAGACGCGGTCTGGAACAGCTCGCGCACGACCATCCCTTCCTGCTGACCAGCCGCTACGCGGGCGACCACGCGGAGATCCGCTACTGGGAAGAGGCCCGCGACCTGCACGACGCGGCCGCCGTCGCCCTGCGGCTGTGGGGCGAGCACCGCTCCAGCGCCCAGCTCCCGCCCTGGGAGATCGTCGGCCTCGAAGTCATCGACCGCGAGACCTACCACCTGCGGGTCGCCGAGGGCTACGGGCCGCCGCCCGCGGCTCCCGTGGGAGTGCACCCCTACTGACCCCCCCCGGGGTGCCCCGAGGGGCGTCCGTCCTTCGGGTCGGCCGTCTCGCATCACGGGATACGTGACGGATGCCCGCAGAGCGCGCATTACTCTGCGGGCATGACCACGCTCTCGCCCTACGACAACCTCTCCCCGGTCGCGCAGACCGCCTACCGGGCCCGCGCGGCCGCCGCCGACATCGCGCCACTTCCGCGCGCGGCCAAGGACGACGCGCTGCTGGCCATCGCCGACGCCCTGGAAGTGCGGACCGCCGAGATCGTCGAGGCCAACGCGAAGGACGTCGAGCGCGCCCGCGAGGCCGGGACGAGCGAAGGCATCATCGACCGCCTCACCCTCACCCCGGAACGCATCCGCGCCATCGCCGCCGACGTGCGGGACGTCGCGGCCCTCCCCGACCCGGTCGGCGAAGTGGTGCGCGGCTCGACCCTGCCCAACGGCATCGACCTCCGCCAGGTGCGCGTCCCGCTCGGCGTGGTCGGCATCATCTACGAGGCCCGGCCCAACGTCACCGTCGACGCCGCCGCCCTCTGCCTGAAGTCCGGCAACGCGGTCCTGCTGCGCGGCTCCTCCTCCGCCTACGCCTCCAACACCGCGCTCGTCCGCGTCCTGCGCGACGCGGTCGGCGGCTCGGGCCTCCCCGCCGACGCGGTGCAGCTCGTCCCGGGCGAGAGCCGCGACTCCGTGCGCGAGCTGATGCGGGCCCGCGGCCTGGTCGACGTCCTCATCCCGCGCGGCGGCGCCTCGTTGATCCGCACGGTCGTCGAGGAGTCCACCGTCCCCGTCATCGAGACCGGCACCGGCAACTGCCACGTCTACGTCGACGCGCAGACGGACCTGGCCATGGCGGTCGACATCCTGATCAACTCCAAGGCCCAGCGCCCCAGCGTCTGCAACGCGGCCGAGACCCTGCTCGTCCACAAGGACGTGGCGGACGCCTTCCTGCCGCTCGCCCTGGACGCCCTGGCCGAGGCCGGGGTCACCGTCCACGGCGACGAGCACGTCCTGGAGCGCGCCGAGGGGTCCAAGGCCACCGTGGTCGCGGCGACGGCGGAGGACTGGGAGACCGAATACCTCTCCTACGACATCGCGGCCGCGGTCGTCGACTCCCTGGACGCGGCGGTCGCCCACATCCGGCTCTGGTCCTCCGGCCACACCGAGGCGATCGTCACCACCTCGCAAGCGGCCGCCCGCCGGTTCACCCAGTTGGTCGATTCGACCACGGTCGCCGTGAACGCCTCCACCCGCTTCACGGACGGCGGGCAGTTCGGCTTCGGCGCCGAGATCGGCATCTCCACCCAGAAGCTGCACGCCCGCGGCCCGATGGGCCTGCCCGAGCTGACCTCGACCAAGTACATCGTCACCGGCGACGGCCACACCCGCTAGCCCCGAGTTCACCTCCTGACCTCTCCTACCTCCCCTACCTCTCTCCTGCCTCGCCCCCTCCGGCCGGCCGCCCCCGCCCGGAGGAGGGCGATCGCATGTTCCCCCGTGCCGATCCGGGGGAGTTCGCGGGGTCTCTGCCCAAAAGGTCCCGGCCCGGCTACGCTGAATCCGTGCCGGACGACGTGGGGGGCAGGCCGTTCTCTGACGGCTGGGAGCCCGACGACGACCGCGGGGGCGCGGACGAGGACTTCGCCTCCGTGGTGTTCGACGAGGACTTCGTCCGGTCGGCGCCCGTCCACGAGCCCACCGCCGTGGAGCGCCTGCTCGCCGCCGCCGAAGCCCGCGCCGAGGCCGACGCGGCCCGCGCCCGCCGCAGCCGCCGTGCCGACGACGACGCATACGGCCCCTACGGCCACTCCCGGGGCCACCACGACCCCCAGGACCTCGACTACGACCCGGACGACGGCTTCGGGGACGACAGCGACGGCCCAGGGCCCTACGGCCGTCACGGCGGCTCTCTGCGCCCCTACCGCAACTCCGCCCGCTGGCACCGGCCGGTCGCCTGGCTGCTCGCCCTGGTGATGGGCGTCGGCATGGTCTCCCTCGCCTTCACCGCGGTCTACCGGGGCGCCTCGAACAACCGCCAGGACCAGGTGCCGCCGCCCGCCAGCAGCGGTGTGGACAAGCCCGGGGCCGCCCCGTCGGCCTCCGCGGACTACTCCCGCCCCGTGGTCTCCGCCGAGCCCCGGGTGCCCTGAGCC
>NZ_JAFEUF010000616.1 GCF_016901035.1 Streptomyces durocortorensis | reverse complement strand
TCGTCCCGGTCCTGTCCGTAGGTCGCCAGCAGTGCCTGCGCCTCGATCGGGTCGCCCAGGCGGGTTCCGGTGCCGTGTGCCTCGACGGCGTCGACGTCGTTCGGGGTCAGGCCCGCGGTGGCCAGTGCTTGGCGGATGACGCGTTGTTGGGAGGGGCCGTTGGGGGCGGTGAGGCCGTTGGAGGCGCCGTCCTGGTTGACCGCGCTGCC
>NZ_JAFEUF010000010.1:57384-73348 GCF_016901035.1 Streptomyces durocortorensis | reverse complement strand
TCCCGGGAGACGGCGATGCGGGTTCCGTGCCGGGCCCGGGAGCGCATGCTCAGCGGAGCGGGCGGGCGGCCCGCAGGGTGTCCCGGGGACTCGGCCGGCTCCGGGGGGGCCCCGGGGGGGGGGGGGGGGGGGGGGGGGGGGCGCGGCCGGGGGGGGGGGGGGGCGCGCCCCCCCCCCCCCCCCCGGGGGGGCGGGGGGGGTGGGGGGGGGGGGCGGGGGGGGCGGGGGGGGGCGGGGGGGGCCGGGCCCCCCCGGGGGGGGGGGCCGGCCAGAGCGGGCGGCAGGGGCTCGCCGGCCCAGACCACCACGGTCGGCGGCAGCAGGCACGAGCGGGACTCCGCGGCGGCGAGGCACTTCCGTACGTCCGCCGGAGTGCCGGCGTCGACGCCCAGCGCGGCGAGCACGGCGATGACCGTGTCGTCGGGGACGGACACCGTGACATCCGGCGACGGGGAGTAGGAGGTGGCGACACCGTGCAGTGCGGCGAGCCGGGACAAGCCCATTCAGACTCCTGGGAACTCCATGCCCCCCGCGGTGCCGGGTGCGGTCGGCTCGCTGGTCAGTGGGGCGACGGCGGCGAGCGGAGGCTCGCTCGTGAGAGGGGTGGCATCGGCGAGCGGAGGCTCGCTGGTCAGCGGCGCGGAATCGGCGAAGGAGGACTCACCGAGCAACAGGGAGACATCGGCGAGCGGCGGCCCGCTGATCAGGTGGGCGACATCGGCAAGGGGAAGTTCGCTGGTCAGCGGCGCGGACTCGGACTGGGCGGGTACCTGTTTGGAGAGGGCGGAGAGCAGAAGCTGCGCGGCAGCGGGCATGGTGGCCTCCTGGCCATGGAGAACAGGACACAGCAGACCTACCCAAGCCTCGCCGCGGCAGACGTGGACGTGATGCAGGCGTTATGACAACGAGCCCAACGTGCTCCGGGTCACATTCCGTTCCCCCGCACGGAAGGTATGGGCCGTTTTTGGCCACTCCCGGCCGCCACACCAGCCCCACAGCACCCGAAGGCGTCACGGATCCCGGCGTTTCCGACAGAACGGGCAAGCGCATTGACACCCTTGCGCCCGGGTGGTGGGCTCGGACCCCGCCAGGGGTGTGGGGACGTACGGAAGGGGACACGACGTGCGGATCGGGCGCAGAAGGCAGGCTACGGCCGTGGCCGCCGCCGTGATCGGCGGACTCCTCGGGTCCGTCTCCGTCGCTCCGGCGGCGACGGCCGCCCCCGTCGCTCCCAGCGACCCCGGCAGGCCCGTCGCCGACGCCCTCGACCGTGCCGACAGCGCACGGACGCCGTCCGTCTGGCCCCGCCCGCAGAGCATGAGGACCACCGGGCCCGCCGTGGAGCTGGGCTCGGAGGCCACGCTCGTCGCCGCGCCGGAGGCCGACCCGTACGCCGTCGAGCAGGCGCGCGACCTGCTGCGCTCGGCGGGCGTCCGCACCCTGCACGAGAGCCTGCCGGGCGACGGCCCCGTGATCCGGCTCGGCGGCAACGGCGCGGGCGAGGCGCTGCGGGCGCTGCGCGCTCCCGACCGGGCCGACCTGCCGTCGGGCGGCTACCGGCTCGCGGTCGGCGAGGTCGCCGGGCGGGCCACCGTCGCCCTGGACGGGCTCGGCGCAGACGGCCTCTTCCACGCCGTCCAGACCCTGCGCCAACTGGTCACCGGCGGATCGGTGGCCGGCGTGACCGTACGGGACTGGCCGGGAACCGCCGTACGCGGCATGGCCGAGGGCTTCTACGGACAGCCCTGGACCCAGGAGGACCGGCTCGCCCAGATCGCCTTCATGGGCCGCACCAAGCAGAACCGCTATCTCTACGCGGCGGGCGACGACCCCTACCGGCTGGCGCGCTGGCGCGAGCCCTATCCGGCCGACAAGCGGGCCGACTTCCGGGCACTGGCCGAGCGGGCGCGCGCCGAGCACGTCACGCTCGGCTGGGCGCTCTCCCCCGGTCAGGCCATGTGCATGGCATCGGACCAGGACGTCAAGGCGCTGGCCAAGAAGATCGACGCGATGTGGGCGCTGGGCGTCCGGGTCTTCCAGCTCCAGTTCCAGGACGTCAGCTACAGCGAATGGCACTGCGACCTGGACGCGGAGACCTTCGGCAACGGTCCGAAGGCGGCGGCCCGCGCGCAGGCCCGGGTCGCGGGCGCCCTCGCCCGGCACCTGGAGGAACGGCACCCGGACGCGGCCCCGCTGTCCGTCCTGCCGACGGAGTTCTACCAGGACGGCGCCACCGACTACCGCACGGCGCTGGCGGCCGAGCTGGACGACCGGGTGCAGGTGGCCTGGACCGGGGTCGGCGTGGTGCCGAAGAAGATCACCGGGGGTGAACTGGCCGGGGCCCGCGCCGCGTTCCGCCACCCGCTGGTGACGATGGACAACTACCCGGTCAACGACTACGCCCAGGACCGCATCTTCCTCGGCCCGTACACCGGCCGTGACCCGGCGGTGGCGAGCGGATCGGCGGCGCTGCTGGCCAATGCGATGGAGCAGGCGTCCGCCTCGCGGATCCCGCTGTTCACCGCCGCCGACTTCGCCTGGAACCCGAAGGGGTACGACCCCGGCGCGTCCTGGCGGGCGGCGATCGACGATCTGGCGGGCGGGGACGCGTCCGCCCGGGACGCGCTGCTGGCGCTGGCCGGGAACAGCGCGGGCTCGGTGCTCGGCGCGGAGGAGTCCGCCTACCTCCAGCCCCTGTTCGACGCCTTCTGGAACACCCGCGCCGACGCCTCCCGCCGCGACCGGGCGGCCGGCGAGCTGCGCGCGGCGTTCTCCGTGATGCGGCAGGCCCCGGAGCGGCTGAAGACCTCCGCCGAGGGCCGGCTGACCGACGAGGTGCGCCCCTGGACCGAGCAGCTGGCCCGCTACGGCCGGGCCGGTGAGCTGGCGGTGGATCTGCTCCAGGCCCAGGCCGCCGGGGACGGCGCCGCCGCCTGGCGCGCCCAACTGGCCCTGGAGCCGCTGCGCGAGGAGATCGGGGCGAGCCGGGCCACGGTCGGCAAGGGCGTGCTGGACCCGTTCCTGGACAAGGTGGCGAAGGTGGCGGCCGGGTGGAACGGCACCGACCGCGCCTCGGGCCGGGTCACCAAGGACGCCCGCAGCTATACGGTCCGGCTGGACGCGGCCCGCCCGGTGGAGGCCGTCACGGCGCTCGCCGAGCCCGGGCACGCCCTCGCCGACGCGGTCGTGGAGGCCCATGTGCCCGGTGAGGGCTGGCGGCCCCTCGGGCGGCTCTCGCCGAGCGGCTTCACCCAGACCTCCGCGAAGGGGCTGCGCGCGGACGCCGTACGGGTCACCGTGCCGGAGGCCGCCGGGACCGCCCGGCCGCCGTATCTGAGCCCGAACCTGCCCACCGCGCCCGCCGTCGTGGCGGGGGCCCCGCAGGTGCGGGCCCTGGTGCCGTGGTTCGGGGACGAGCCCGCCGCCACGCTCGACCTGAAGCACGGGGAGACCGACGCGGAGATCGGCGGCGAACCCCAGCGGGTCGCGGCCCGGCTGGCGGGCCGGCGTCCGGCCGAGGTCAAGGGCAAGCTCACCGCGAAGGCCCCGAAGGGCATCGAGGTGCGGATCCCGAAGCAGACGACCGTGCCGCGCGGATCGCGTACGGAGGTACCCGTGGACATCACCGTCCCGAAGGACACCCCGGCGGGCGAGTACGAGGTGCCGCTGGCCTTCGGCGGCCAGGAGTCCACGCTGACCGTGCGGGCCTTCCCGCGCACCGGTGGCCCGGACCTGGCGCGTACGGCGAAGGCCTCCTCGTCCGGCGACGAGACCCCGGACTTCCCCGCGTCGGCGGCCTCCGACGGCGATCCGGAGACCCGGTGGTCCTCACCGGTGGAGGACGGCGCCTGGTGGCAGACCGAGCTGGAGAAGCCGGTGCGGCTGGGCCAGGTGGTGCTGAGCTGGCAGGACGCGTACGCCTCCCGCTACCGCGTCCAGGTCTCCGCCGACGGTCGGATCTGGCGTACCGCCGCGACCGTGACGGAGGGCCGGGGCGGGCGCGAGTCGGTCCGGATGGACGCGAAGGACACCCGGTTCGTCCGGGTGCAGGGCGACGGCCGGGCGACGGAGTACGGCTACTCGCTCTGGTCGGTGGAGGCGTACGCGGTCGCGGACGACTGAGCCGTACGGGAAAGCCGGACGACTGAGCCGTACGAGGGAGCCGGGGAACGACCGAGGACGACGAAGGCCCGGACTCAGGCGGACACGCCGTCGATCCGGGCCATCACGTCGTCCGCGCCGAACGGTTGCAGGTACGGCAGCCAGCGCGGGTCGCGGTGTCCGGTCCCGATGATCCGCCAGGCCAGGCCGGTCGGCGGGGCGGGCTGGTGGCGCAGCCGCCAGCCCAGCTCGGGCAGATGGCGGTCGGCCTTGACGTGGTTGCAGCGGCGGCAGGCCGCCACCACGTTGTCCCAGGCGTGCTGTCCGCCGCGGCTGCGCGGAATGACGTGGTCGACGCTGGTCGCGGCGGCCCCGCAGTACATGCAGCGTCCGCCGTCCCGGGCGAACAGCGCCCGCCTCGTCAGGGGAACGGGCCCCCGGTAGGGAACCCGGACGAAGCGCTTGAGCCGGACCACGCTGGGAGCGGGCACGGCACGGGTGGCACTGTGCAGGAAGGAGCCGGACTCCTCCAGGCAGATGGCCTTGTTTTCCAGGACGAGGACGAGCGCGCGGCGGAGCGGTACGACGCCGAGCGGCTCGTACGACGCGTTGAGAACCAGGACGTGCGGCACGGTGGATGCCTCCTTGTACGCCGGCGGCGCGTGGCTCGCGCCGGGACGATCCGATCTCAGTCTCTCCTCATGCCTGGTCAAAGCGCCACCACGTACGGGTAACGGGCCGGGAGGATTCTTCTCACCCCGGGCTCCGCACGCCGCCCGGCCGTGCCGGAGGGGTGCTTCACCTGGGCGGCCGTCCGCGCTGTGCGATCGGCCACAGCGAAGGTGTTCCCGGTGAGACCCGTCTCTCCTCCCGCGACGGCAACGATCCACTCCCCCGGCTTCGTTAGTGTTGTTGACCAGCCGTCGTCCCCCTGGAGGTCTCTGCCGTGTCCCTGTCCGCCCTCTTGGCCGCAGCCCCGTCTCCCGAGCCGGGCGGCTCGCTGGACGAAGCCGCCGAACACGCCGGGAACGCCGCGGGCTGGGTCGAGGAGAACTGGTCCACCTGGCTGAGCACCGGGCTGCGGATCCTGCTGATCGTGGCCGTCGCGATCACGCTGCGTTATCTGATCCGGCGCGCCCTGACCAATCTCATAGACCGGATGAACCGCAGCGCCCAGGCGGTGCAGGGCACCGCGCTGGGCGGGCTGCTGGTCAACGCGGAGCGCAGACGCCAGCGCTCGGAGGCGATCGGCTCGGTGCTGCGCTCGGTGGCCTCGTTCCTGATCATGGGCACGGCCGCTCTGATGGTCCTGGGCGCCTTCAAGATCAACCTGGCGCCACTCCTCGCCTCGGCCGGTGTCGCCGGTGTCGCACTCGGTTTCGGCGCTCGCAACCTGGTCACGGACTTCCTCTCCGGCGTCTTCATGATCCTGGAGGACCAGTACGGCGTCGGCGACACGATCGATGCGGGGGTCGCCTCCGGCGAGGTCATAGAGGTGGGCCTGCGCGTCACCAAGCTGCGCGGCGACAACGGCGAGATCTGGTACGTCCGCAACGGCGAGGTGAAGCGGATCGGCAACCTCAGCCAGGGCTGGTCCACGGCCGGGGTCGACGTCACCGTGCGCCCGACCGAGGACCTGGAGCAGGTCCGCAAGGCGATCACCGCGGCCGCCGAGACGATGGCCAAGGAAGAGCCCTGGGCGGAGCGGCTGTGGGGTCCGGTCGAGGTGCTCGGCCTGGACGCGGTCCTGCTGGACTCGATGACGGTCCGGGTGACCGCGAAGACGATGCCGGGCAAGTCGATCGGCGTGGAGCGGGAGCTGCGCTGGCGCATCAAGCAGGCGCTGGACGACGCGGGCATCCGCATGATCGGTGTGCTGCCGCTGCAGGCCGACGCCGAGTCCTCGGCGGATCCGACGGCGGCGATGGCGGCCCCCTCCGCGTACGCCTCGGCGATCTCCCCGCAGTCGATGGCGACCACCCCGATACCACCGCCGACGAACCTGAACAAGCAGTAGGCAGACCTTCCGCCGACGCCCCGGTGACCTGCGCCCTACCGTCCTCTCAACCGAATAGGAAACTTTCCTAACAGAGTCGCGGCGGACGTCATGGGCGAATGCCGCGGACGGACGTCACGGACGTTGAGTTCCTGACAGAGGGCGGTGCATCCACGATGGCGGGAACCACTCCGGGCCCACCCGGCGCATCCGGCACTCCGGGCACCCCGCGCGTGCTGCGGGCCATGAACGACCGGGCCGCCCTCGATCTGCTGCTGGAGCACGGCCCGCTCTCCCGGACCCGGATCGGGAAACTCACCGGGCTCTCCAAGCCCACCGCGTCCCAGCTGCTGGCCCGGCTGGAGGCGGCCGGGCTGGTCGTCGCCACCGGGACCAGCGAGGGGCGCCCCGGACCCAACGCCCAGCTCTACACGGTGAACCCGCGCGCCGCCCATGTCGCCGGGCTCGACGTGAACAGCCGCCGCATCGTCGCCGCCGTCGCGGACGTGACCGGGGCGACCGTCGGGCAGTTCGAGCTGGCCACCCCGGGGCGGCGCGCCGACAGCGTGGTGCGGCAGGTCGCCGACGCGCTGGATGGGGCGGTCAAGGACGCGGGGCTGACCCGCGGGGACGTGCACCGGATCGTCATCGGCACCCCGGGCGCCTTCGACCCGGGCACCGGACGGCTCCGGTACGCCTCGCACCTGCCCGGCTGGCACTCCCCCACCCTGCTGGACGAGCTGGCCGCGTTTCTGCCGATGCCGGTGGAGTACGAGAACGACGTCAACCTGGTCGCCGTCGCCGAGCAGCGCCTCGGTGCGGCCCGCGGCCACGAGGACTTCGTCCTGCTGTGGAACGAGGAGGGCCTCGGCGCCGCCCTCGTCATCAACGGCCGGCTGCACCGCGGCTTCACCGGCGGCGCGGGCGAGGTCGGCTTCCTGCCGGTCCCCGGCACCCCCCTCGTCCGCCAGGTCGTCAAGGCCAACAGCGGCGGCTTCCAGGAGCTGGCGGGCGCCCAGTCGGTGCCCCGGCTCGCCAAGGCGCTGGGTATCGACACCCCTCAGCAGCCGTACGCGAAGGTCGCCGCCGAACTGCTGGCGCGGGCGGCCGACGCGTACGAGGAGGACGAGGCGCTCACCGAACTGCTGCGCCAGTACGCCCAGCGCCTCGCCACCGGCCTCGCCTCCGTCACCGCCGTCCTGGACCCCGGGCTGATCGTGCTCTCCGGCGGGGCGGTCGCCGCGGGCGGCGAGATCCTGCGCTCCCTGATCCAGTCCGAGCTGGCCGAGCTGGCCGCCTCCCGGCCGCGTCTGGTCGTCGGCGAGATCGACCGTACGCCCGTCCTGCGCGGCGCCCTGGAGCGGGCGCTCGCCGACACCCGCGACGAAGTGTTCGACACCTCGCGCTGAGCCACCCCCTTCCCGCACCCCCCTTCCCGCATCCCTCGTCGTCTGCCTCTCTTCCTCCGCCCCCGGTCCCTGGGAGTTTTGTCATGCGCACCAGCCGTCTCACCACCACCGCTGTCGCCGTCGCCGCGATATCGGTGCTCGCCACCGCCTGTACCGGCCAGTCCGAGGCCGGCGCCTCCGACGACCCGGACGCGAAGACCACGATCAACTTCTGGCACGGCTGGAGCGCGCCCGCCGAGGTGAAGGCGGTCCAGGACAACATCGACCGGTTCGAGAAGGCCCACCCGAACATCACGGTGAAGGTCTCCGGCAACATCAACGACGACAAGCTCAACCAGGCGCTGCGCGCGGGCGGTTCGGACGGGCCGGACGTGGTCTCGTCCTTCACCACGGCCAACGTCGGCAAGTTCTGCTCGTCGGGCGCCTTCACCGACCTGAAGCCGTTCATCGAGAAGTCGAAGCTGGATCTGGAGAAGACCTTCCCGAAGGTCCTCCTGGACTACACCCAGTTCGAGGGCAAGCGCTGCGCCCTGCCGCTGCTCACCGACGCCTACGGCCTCTACTACAACAAGGACGCGTTCGAGAAGGCCGGGATCACCGCGCCGCCGAAGACGATGTCCGAACTGACCGAGGTGGCGGAGAAGCTGACGGTCGAGAAGGGCGACACCTACCAGCAGCTCGGCTTCATGCCGAACTTCCACGGCTACGAGACCGTCGTCAGCCACTACATGCCCTCGTGGGACCACGCCTACTTCGACGAGAACGGCAAGTCCAACATCGCCGAGGACCCGGCGTTCGCCAAGATGTTCACGTACCAGAAGAAGCTCGTGGACAGCCTCGGCGGCTACGACAGGCTGGAGAAGTTCCGGGGCACCTTCGGTGACGAGTGGGGCGCCAAGCACCCGTTCCACACCGGCCAGGTGGCCATGCAGCTGGACGGCGAGTGGCGGCTCGGGATGGCCGAGGACGCCGGGGTGGACTTCGAGGTCGGGGTCGCGCCGATGCCCGTCGCGGACGACGAGGCGGACAGCTACGGCAAGGGCTACCTCTCCGGCACCATCGTGGGCATCGCCCCGGCCAGCAAGAAGCAGAACGCCGCCTGGGAGCTGGTCAAGTTCATGACCACCGACACCGAGGCGGTCGTCAACTTCTCCAACGGCATCCGCAACGTGCCCTCCACCCTGGAGGCGCTGAAGTCGCCCGACCTGAAGTTCGACCCGCGCTTCCAGACCTTCCTGGACATCGCCCAGCACCCCAAGTCCAGCACCTCCGACGGGGCCGTCAACGGGGCCACGTACCAGCTGACCCTCCAGGACTTCGGCTACCAGTACGAGAAGGGCGCGGTGAAGGACCTCCAGGCGGGTCTGGAGAAGACCGCGAAGCAGATCGACACCGACATCGCCAAGGCCAAGTAGCCCGACGATGACGACGCACACCCTCCGCTCCAAGCGCCGCAGGTCGGCGCTGCGGAACGCGGCCTTCATGTCGCCGTGGCTGATCGGGTTCTCGTTCTTCTTCGCCTACCCGATGGTCTCGACGGTCTACTTCTCCTTCACGTCGTACGACGGGTTCGGCGCGCCCGCCTTCAACGGGCCGGCGAACTGGACGTACGTCTTCCGCGACTACCCGATGTTCTGGCCGTCGCTGTGGAACACGCTCTGGCTGGTGCTCGTCGTGGTCACCTGCCGGGTCGTGTTCGGCCTCGGGATCGGGCTGCTGATCACGAAGATCAAGACGGGTACCGGGGTCTTCCGGACCCTGTTCTACCTGCCCTATCTGGCCCCGCCGGTCGCCGCGACGCTCGCCTTCGTCTTCCTGCTCAACCCCGGCACCGGGCCGGTCAACGCGATCCTCGGGGACTTCGGGCTGCCGACGCCCGGCTGGTTCAACGACGCGTCCTGGTCCAAGCCGGCGCTCACCATGCTCGCGGTCTGGGGCATCGGGGACCTGATGGTCATCTTCATGGCCTCGCTGCTGGACGTGCCGGCCGAGCAGTACGAAGCGGCCGAGCTGGACGGCGCGTCCGCCTGGCAGAAGTTCCGCTTCGTGACCCTGCCGAACATCTCGCCCATCGTGCTGTTCGCCGTGGTGACGGGCGTCATCCAGGCGATGCAGTACTACACGCAGCCACTCGTGGCCGGAAAGGTCGCCTCCGGAGTCATCGGCGGCTCCGGCCAGTCCTTCGAACCCGGCTATCCCGACAAATCGACACTGACGCTCCCGCAGCTCGTCTACAACCTGGGCTTCCAGCGCTTCGACTACGGCGCCGCCTGTGTCGTCGCGCTCGTGCTGTTCGCCCTGGCCATGGCGTTCACAGCGCTGCTGATGCGGGGCCGCAACAACCTGATCTCGGCGAGTGACTGAGCCATGACCGACCTTCTCGACCCTGTTCGTAAAGCCGCTGCCGCCGACCCGGAGCGCCCCGCGCGAACCCCCGCCGCCCGCCCCGCCCCCCCCAAGGCCCTGCTGCACTGGATCGCCGTGCACTCCCTCGGGGTCGCCGCCGCGCTCTTCTTCGTGCTGCCGTTCGTCTTCGTGGTGCTGACCTCGCTGATGAGCGACCAGCAGGCGCTGACCCGCGACCTCACCCCCAACACCTGGGAGTGGGGCAACTACGAACGGGTCTTCAACACCCCGGGCTTTCTGACCTGGTGGCGCAACACCCTGCTGTACGCGGGCCTCGGCACCGTCCTCACCGTGGTGTCGTCGATCCCGGTGGCGTACGCGCTGGCGAAGTTCCGCTTCCGGGGCCGCAAGCTGTCGCTGATGCTCGTCATCTCGATGATGATGCTGCCGCCGCAGGTCGTCATCATCCCGATGTACCTGTTCTGGGCCAAGCAGATGGACCTGTCGGGCAGTTTGTGGCCGCTGATCATCCCGATGGCCTTCGGCGACGCGTTCTCCATCTTCCTGCTGCGGCAGTTCCTGCTGACCATCCCGAACGAGTACCTGGACGCGGCGAAGGTCGACGGCTGCGGCGAGTTCCGCACGCTGATGAAGGTCGTCCTGCCGATGGCGAAGCCCGGGATCGCGGCCATCGCGCTCTTCCAGTTCTTCGCCGCCTGGAACGACTACTTCGGACCACAGATCTACGCCTCGGAGAACCCGGCCGCCTGGACGCTCAGTTACGGCCTGGAATCCTTCAAGGGCGCACACCACACCGACTGGAACCTGACCATGGCCGCGACCGTTCTGGTCATGGCCCCCGTGATCGCCGTCTTCTTCTTCGCCCAGAAGGCATTCGTCGAGGGCGTCACACTGACCGGAGTAAAGGGCTGACATGAAGCTCGCAGTAGTGGGTGGCGGGTCCACCTACACCCCTGAACTGATCGACGGATTCGCCCGGCTGCGGGACACGCTGCCGATCGAGGAGCTGGTGCTCGTCGACCCGGCGGCCGACCGCCTGGAGCTGGTCTCCGGTCTCGCCCGGCGGATCTTCGCCAAGCAGGACCATGCCGGGAAGATCACGACGACCACCGACATCGACGCGGGTGTCGCCGACGCCGACGCGGTCCTGCTCCAGCTGCGCGTCGGCGGACAGGCCGCGCGCAACCAGGACGAGACCTGGCCGCTGGAGTGCGGCTGCGTCGGCCAGGAGACCACCGGCGCCGGCGGCCTCGCCAAGGCGCTGCGCACCGTGCCGGTCGTCCTGGACATCGCCGAGCGGGTCCGCCGCACCAACCCGGACGCCTGGATCATCGACTTCACCAACCCGGTCGGCATCGTCACCCGCGCCCTCCTCCAGGCCGGGCACAAGGCCGTCGGCCTGTGCAACGTGGCGATCGGTTTCCAGCGGAAGTTCGCCCGGCTGCTGGAGGTGGAGCCGGGGCAGGTGCACCTCGACCACGTCGGGCTCAACCACCTGAGCTGGGAGCTGGGGGTGCGCCTGGGCGGCCCGGACGGCGAGAACGTCCTGCCGAAGCTGCTCGCGGAGCACGGCGACACCATCGCCGACGACCTCCACATGCCCCGGCAGATCATCGACCGGCTCGGCGTCGTCCCCTCCTACTACCTGCGCTACTTCTACGCCCACGACGAGGTGGTGAAGGAGCTCGGCACCAAGCCGTCCCGGGCTGCCGAGGTCGCGGCGATGGAGAAGGAACTGCTCGCGATGTACGGCGACCCGGCGCTCGACGAGAAGCCCGAGCTGCTCGCCAAGCGGGGCGGCGCGTTCTACTCCGAGGCGGCCGTGGACCTGGCGGCATCCCTGCTGGGCGACGGCGGTTCGCCGGTCCAGGTGGTCAACACGTACAACAACGGGACACTGCCGTTCCTCCCGGACGACGCGGTGATCGAGGTCCAGGCCCGGGTCGGACGCGACGGCGCGACCCCGCTGGCCGTCCCGGCGCTGGACCCGCTGTACGCCGGTCTCATCGCCAACGTGACGGCGTACGAGGACCTCGCCCTGGAAGCCGCGCTGCGCGGCGGCCGGGACCGGGTCTTCAAGGCGCTGCTCGCCCACCCGCTGATCGGCCAGTACGCCTATGCCGAGGTCCTCACCGACCGGCTGATCGCGCACAACCGGGAGCATCTTTCGTGGGCGTGAACGTGTCGGTCGTCGCCATCGACGCGGGCAACAGCAAGACCGACGTGGCGCTGATCGGCGAGGACGGCACCGTGCTGGCCACGGCGCGCGGCGGCGGTTTCCAGCCGCCCGTGGTCGGCGTGGAGGCGGCGATCGACGTACTGGCCGCGGCGCTGGCGCGGGCGGTCGCGGAACTGCCGGATCCGCCCGTCCTCTCCGGCCATGTCTCCGCGTGTCTGGCCAACGCCGATCTGCCGGTCGAGGAGGCCGAGTTGGCCACCGCGCTGGAGGCCCGGGGGTGGGGCTCGTCGGTGGAGGTGCGCAACGACACCTTCGCGATCCTGCGCGCCGGGGTGGACCAGCCCCGGGGCGTGGCGGTGGTGTGCGGGGCCGGGATCAACTGCGTGGGCATGACCCCGGACGGGCGGGTCGCCCGCTTCCCCGCGATCGGGCGGATATCCGGTGACTGGGGCGGCGGTTCGGGGCTCGCGGAGGAGGCGCTGTGGTTCGCCGCGCGCGCCGAGGACGGGCGCGGAGAACCCTCCGAGCTGGCCCGTACGCTGCCGGGCCACTTCGGGCTCGACTCGATGTACGGGTTGATCGAGGCGCTGCACCGGGGCGCGATTCCGCTGACGCGGCGTCATGAGCTGACGCCGGTGCTGTTCGCCACGGCGGAGGCCGGGGATCCGGTGGCGGCCGCGCTGGTGAAGCGGCAGGCGCACGAGGTGGTGGCGATGGCCTCGGTCGCTCTGGACCGCCTCGACCTGCTGGAGGAGGAGGTTCCGGTACTGCTGGGCGGCAGTGTGCTGGCCGCGCGCCACCCGCAGCTGAACGACCGGATCGCCGCGCTGCTGGCGGCCCGCGCCCCGAAGGCCGAGGTGAGCGTGGTGACCGAGCCGCCGGTGCTGGGCGCGGCGCTGCTGGGCCTGGACCGTACGGGCGCGGCGCCGGAGGTCCACCGGAGGCTGCGCGCGCGGTACGCCTGAGGGTTCCGGTCCACCGCTCGTCGGGGAAACGTCCCTCCACGCACACCGCGTGGGGGGACGCTTCTCGTTCGTTCCCGGTGCGTACCCCGTGCGTCCCCCGTGCGTTCCTCGTACGGGTGAACGCCTGGCGTACGAGGGGCGGGAGGGAACCGATCGGGCCTCTGGAACGTGTACCTGATGGGAAGTCCGTTCGCTTATGGGGATGTTTCCGGGCACGTTGCGCTGCTTGCCTTGATCGGCCGCGCCCGCCCTGGTCGAATGCGGGGACTGATGACGGGGACGGGGCCCCACCGTCAGTGACCGAGGGGGAGGTCGAGTGACACACCCGCCGAGCGGCGGCTCGCAGACGCTGCGCACACCGGACCCGGTGTCCGGGCACGCCGGCGTGCCTGCACAGCGCCGCACCACGTGGGCCGCGCAGACACGGCGACTGCGTGACGTGGCGACGACCGAGCCCGGCCGGCTCCAGATCATCGGGGCCGTCCTGGCCCTGCTGGTCGTCGCGTTCGGCGCGGTGACCACGCTGGAGATCTCGCAGCGGGCCTCGTCGGCCGACGACGTGGTCAGCCGCAGTCAGCCGCTCAGCGCCGACGCGGCGGACATCTACCGCTTCCTGGCGGACGCGGACACGACGGCGGCCAGTGGGTTCCTCGCGGGCGCGCAGGAGCCCGAGGACGTGCAGGAGCAGTATCGGAAGGACATCGAGGAGGCGGCCCGGCTGCTGGTGAAGGCGTCGGGGAGCACCGACTCCGACAGCGCGTCCAGCCGTGAGATAGCCACCCTCAACAAGCTGCTCCCGGTCTACACGGGCCTGATCGAGCGGGCCCGCGCCAACAACCGCCAGGGTCTGCCGCTGGGCGGCGCCTACCTGCGGTACGCGAACCAGAAGATGACCGGCGAGATGCTCCCGGCCGCCGAGCGGCTGTACGCGGCGGAGACGGGCCGGCTGGAGAGCGACTCGGCCGACGCCCGGCAGTGGCCGCTGTGGTCGGTCGGCGCCGGAATCGTGGTGCTGGGCGCGCTGGTGTGGATGCAGCGGCGCACCTACCGCCGGACGAACCGGGTACTGAACCACGGACTGCTGGTGGCGACGGCCGCCGCCTCGGTGGTGGTGCTCTGGCTGGCCGTGGGGCATGTGGTGGCCCGTGTGGAGCTGCGGTCCGCGATGGTGCACGGCCAGGCGTCGCTGGATGTGCTCAACGACGCGCGGATCAGCTCTCTGAAGGCGCGCGCCAACGAGAACCTCACGCTGGTGGCGCGGGGCGCGGTGCTGACCCCGGACGGCTCCGCCGACCAGTACGAGGCGGACTACAGCACGGGGATGAAGTCGCTGAAGGCGCAGTTGACGAAGGCCGGGCGGCTCGCGGACGACGAGAGCGGGAGTGCGCCGGTGGCCAGGGCGGCGGACGGCGTGGCCCAGTGGCAGGTCCGGCACCGCGAGGCCCGGGCCACGGACGACCGGGGCGACTACGACGGCGCGCTGAAGCAGATCATCGGGACGGAGGAGTCCACCGGGCAGTCCTTCCAGCAGGTGGACGCCGCGCTGGAGAAGGCGCTCGCCCATGAGCAGGGCGAGTTCACCGCGGCGGCGAAGGACGGGCGCGGGGCCCTGCGGGGCCTGCCGACGGGGGCCGCGGCCCTGGCGGTGCTGGGGGCCGTCGCCGTGATCGTCGGGGTCAACCGCAGGCTCTCGGAGTACCGGTGAGAGGGGCAACGATGAGCAGGTCGAAGGACCGGCCCGGGGGCGGTGGCCTGCGCGGCTGGGGCGGTGTGACGGGGATGGCGGTGGCGTGCGCGGTCACCGCGGCGGTCACCCTGCTGCCGCTGGCCCACCACGGCGGCGGGACGGCCGGGTCGGGGGCCTCGGGCGGGGTGGTGACGGCCGACCGGGCCCGGGCCGAGGCCTGCACCGAGCCGGAGGCGAGCCTGCCGGCGTCCGGCGCGGACGGGCCGAGCGTCGACAGGATCAAGGAGCGCGGCAAGCTGATAGCGGGCGTCGACCAGAACAGCTTCCGCTGGGGCTACCGCAATCCGGAGAGCGGGGACCTGGAAGGGTTCGACATCGATCTGGTGCGGGCCATCGCCGAGGACCTCCTGGGCGACCCGGACGCGGTGATCTTCCGGGCGATCCCCACCAACCAGCGCATCGCCGCCCTCGAGAACGACCGGGTCGACGTCGTCGTGCGGACGATGACGATCAACTGCAAGCGTCTTGAGCAGGTCTCCTTCTCCACCGCCTACTTCCAGGCGGGTCAGCAGGTGCTCGCCCCGAAGGATTCGGCGATCACCGGCTACGACTCCTCGCTGAAGGGCAGGCGGGTCTGCTCGGCCGAGGGCTCGACGGCTTACGAGGCGCTGGAGGAGAAGTCCTTCGGGGCGCTCTACAAGGACGACTTCGACGGCACGGAGCGCGACCCGGACCTGCTGACCGTGCCCAACCAGCTGGACTGCCTGGTGCGGCTCCAGCTCGGCGAGGTCGACGCGATCGTCACGGACAACGCCCTGGCGGCCGGTCAGGCGGCCCAGGACCCGGCGGTGGAGCTCAAGGGGAAGGCCCCGTTCACCACCGAGTTCTACGGCGTCGCCACGAAGAAGGACGCCGACGACCTGGTGGCCCGGGTCAACAAGGTCCTCGTCGACTACCGGGCGGGCGGCAAGGACAGCCCCTGGATGCGGTCCTACGAGAAGTGGCTGGCGACCGGCCTGCCCGGGATCACCGCACCGCCCGCCCCCAAGTACCGCACCGACTGACCCCGTAGCCCCACAGGGACGTGCGCCACGGCACCCTGCGCCACAGCGGCGTACGGACCGGAACGAGCGGGACTGACGGAACAGACCGAAGCAGGCCGAAGCAGACCGATCCCGGCCGCCCCCCCCCCCCCCGCGGGCGGGGGGGGGGGGGGGGGGTGTGGCGCGCGGGGTGCGTACCCCACGTGGCGGGGCGGCG